>JAZFSG010000100.1:0-37575 GCA_036446035.1 Acidimicrobiia bacterium
ACGAACTCGTCGGTCTTCCCGCCCCCAGAGACATCGTCAGCGCCGCCATGGAGAGAACGCTGCGCTGGTCGCAGCGTGCCCAGGCCGCGCACGCTCGGGAGGATCAGTCCCTCTTTGGCATCTGCCAGGGAGGTGTAGACCCGGACCTCCGGGCCGAAAACGCTCGCCGCACCAGTGAGCTGGGTTTCGTCGGTTACGGAATCGGCGGTCTCTCCGTCGGCGAGTCGTCGCGCGATCGCGATATCGCACTCGACGCATGTATCCCCGAGCTGCCGCGCGCAGCTCCGCGATACGTCATGGGTCTCGGAGACACAGAGGGGGTCCTCGCTGCCGTCGCCAGGGGGGCCGATCTCTTCGATTGCGTTTGGCCGACGCGCCTGGCGAGGCATGGCAAGGTCCTCAGCGCGACTGGTGACTTCTCCATCCGTAGGGCGGAGTTCGCGTCCGATGACACGCCCCTCGACCCCGGCTGCGCCTGTCGCACCTGTGCCGTCTACTCACGCGGCCACCTGCGCCATCTTCGCCTATCGGAGAAGATGAGCAGCATGCGTCCATTGTCGATACACAACCTGTATTACACCCTCGAGGTGATGGCCGGCGCTCGTAGGGCCATCGCGGAGGACTCATTCGACGTTTTTCGCTCTGGAATCGTGGAAGCCAGAGCTTCTGGCGTCCAGTGACGACCGCTACGATGCCGCTCGCCGCCCGTTTCCAGTTGGGATAACCGATGCTGTCAATCTTCATACTCGCGCAGGAGTCCACCGACACCACTGCCCCGGGCTGGGTCGGGCCGGTCTTCTATGGCGTCATCTTCGCCGCCATCTTCTACTTCCTGATCTTGCGGCCGCAGCGAACGAGAGCTAGTCGCCATCGGAGCCTCATGGGGTCGATGGCTATTGGCGACGAGATCAGGACGGCGGGGGGCATCTACGGCTTCGTGCGCGACCTCGATGACGAGTCGGCGGTGATCGAGGTCGAGGACGGCACCCGACTCCGGATCGCCCGCGGAGCGATCGCAGCCAAGATCACAGCCACCGAGGAGTGACATGAGCCGGGGCCGCGCGGCCGTGATGGTGCTGGTAGTGCTCGCGGTGGCGTGGGGCGGCCTTGCTTTGACGCTGCTCACGGACACCACGCCCGTGCTGGGTCTCGATCTTCAGGGCGGCTTCGCGGTGACGCTCGCCGCCCCCGAACGCACTGACAAGGCGGTGTTGGAAAAGGCCGTCGAGATCATCCGTAACCGCATCGAATCGCTCGGCAATGTCCAAGAGCCAGAGGTCGCAGTTTCGGGTGATCGGAATATCACCGTGCAGCTTCCGGGTGTTACCAACAGGGAACGGGCCCTCAATGCGGTCGGAGCGACAGGACAGCTCTCATTCCGGCCTGTCCTGGACATCGGCGCGTTCCCAGGTATCTCCCCGCTGTTCGAGGAGGCGCTCTTGAACGCCCCGCCGCCGGCCACCACCACGGTGCCGCCGACGACGGTCGCAGGAGACACCACCACCACAGCCGTCGCCGGAGATACCGCCACAACTACCACTTCGACCACCGTTCCTGACCCACTTGCCGATGTCGTCATCCCCCCCGGCGTTGATCCGGACACAGGCGTCACCATCGTCGACGATCCAGAGGCATCCGCCTATTTGGTGGAGCCAACGTCGGGCCTGATCTACTTCGTTGGAGACGCGCTCGTGCTGGGTTCGGACATCACCAACGCCTCGGCAGGCAATCAGGGACAGGGCTGGGTCGTCGACCCGGACTTCACATCGGCGGGCGCTCGCAAGTTCGAGGAGGCCACCCGCCAACTCGCGGCATTCCCGGTTGGGTCGGACCAGCGCCGCTTCGCCATCGTTCTGGACGGTGAAGTTGTCTCGGCACCAACCATCGCCGAGGGCGTCACTGCCGAGGAGGGGCTCGACGCGGGCCAGGTTCAGATCACTATCGGCTTTGGGAACGAGAACCCGCAGGCCGAGGCCGAGGACCTGGCGACGGTGCTGCGTTACGGCGCCTTGCCCGTCGTCTTTGAGCGGTCCCGGGTTGATTCGGTGTCTGCCACCCTCGGCGAAGACTCACTGCAGGCAGGTCTCATAGCAGGTCTAGGAGGTCTCCTCCTGGTGGCCTTGGCGTTGATCGCCTACTACCGGGCACTTGGTCTCATCGCCGTTGTCGGACTCACCATCTTCGGGTCGCTCCTGTTCGTCGAGTTCTCGCTCCTCGGCGCACTGCAGGGCCAGACACTGACACTGTCAGGGGTGGCGGGGGTCATCGTGTCTGTCGGCATCACCTCCGACAGCTACATCGTGTACTTCGAACGAGTCAAGGAAGACGTTCGCCATGGTCGGACCTTGCGTTCGGCGGTCGATCACGCCTTCCCCCGGGCGTTCCGAACGATCCTCACTGCAGACACCGTCTCGATCGCAGGCGCCATCTTGCTATTCACCCTGGCTGCAGCTCAGGTGCGTGGCTTCGCCCTGGCTCTCGGTATCGCAACCGTCACCGATGTGGTCATTGCCTACTTCTTCACGAGGCCGGCGACGGCCTTCGTTGTGAGAGGGCGCCTCGGTGACGGTGGGGCGCTGAGCATTCGCGGCGCCGCCGGCCATCCCGCCGTTGAGGGGACGTCATGAGCCTGGCAGGACGCCTCTATCGGGCTGAGACGACGTTCGACTTCGTTGGCAATCGCCGCCGCTGGCTGGCGATTTCGAGCGTTCTCTTGCTGTTATCGATCGGATCGCTGGCGACCCGTCAGCTCAACCTCAGCGTTGACTTCGAAGGGGGCACCGTTGTCGAGGTCGAGAACCCCGCCGGCGCCGACGTCGCCGACGTCAACGACGCCCTCTCGTCCATCGGTCGCGCCGGCGACACGGTGCAGCTGGTGGGCGGGGGCACGGGGATCCGTGTGCAGACGGGAGACCTGACCGTCGAAACTGAAGACAGGCTCATCGCAGCCATCACCGGTGTGGCCGGCGTCGAGGTGAACGATGCCAGTGTCGAATCCGTAGGCCCCACCTTCGGTGATGAGGTGGCGCGATCTGCGCTCCGGGCGTTGATCGTGTTCATCGTGGTAATAGCCGTCTTCATTTCGTTCCGTTTCGAGTGGCGGATGGCGCTGGCGGCGCTGGCGGCTCTCTTTCACGACCTAGTGATCACCGCCGGCATCTACTCGATCATCGGGTTCGAAGTCACGCCGGCAACGGTGGTCGCCGTCCTCACCATCCTCGGTTACTCGCTCTACGACAGCGTTGTGGTGTTCGACAAGGTGCTCGAGGAGATCGACTACTACGGCGATGAGCGGTCCATAGGAGACATAGTGAATCTCTCGATGAACCTCGTGCTGATGCGGTCTATCAACACCTCCTTGACCTCGCTGCTGCCGGTCGGAAGCCTTCTGTTCGTCGGGTCATATCTCCTGGGTGCCGCCACACTGAGGGAGTTCGCGCTGGCACTGTTCGTCGGCATCGCCGCCGGCACCTACTCGTCGATCTTCGTTGCCTCGCCGCTGCTCGCCGTCTGGAAGTCCAAGGAGGAGCAGTGGCAGCGGGTGGATCGCAAGTTGGCTCGTAAGGCAAGCGACGAAGCGGACGCCTCCAAGGTGGCCGCCGGGGCCGAGAGCGAGCGCCCCCCGTCGCGGGCCCTGGACTCTGCAGGACGACAAGCTACGGGCGCCATCGCCCGTCCTCCTAAGCGTCGTAAGCGCAAGCGGTAGAGTGCCTCCAGTGAGCGACGTTGACTTCAAGGCCCTTGTCCGAGATGTGCCTGACTTTCCTGAGCCAGGCGTCGTCTTCAAGGACATAACGCCCATACTCGCAGACGCGGTAGCGCTTGATGCGGGTGTCGAAGGATTGTCAGCCCCGTATGCCGACATCGGAATCACCCGGGTTGCCGGAATCGAGGCAAGGGGGTTCATCTTCGGAGTGCCCGTCGCTAGACGCCTCGGCGTCGGATTCGTTCCGGTACGCAAGCCGGGGAAACTTCCGTATTCCGTAGAGAGCGAGGAGTACACCCTTGAGTACGGCACGGATCTGCTCGAGATCCACTCGGACGCCTTGATCCCGGGTGATCGAGTTCTGATCATCGACGATGTCCTGGCAACGGGTGGCACCGCAGCGGCAGCGGTGAGGCTCATCAGGCGCCTCGGCGCAGAAGTCGCCGGTGTCGCGGTGCTGATCGAGCTGAGTTTTCTCGAGGGACGCAAGCTGATCCCCGACGACGTGCCTCTTACCACGCTCGTCACTTATGACGCCCCCTGACCAGCGTCTGGGCGACGCTGCGGTAGCCGATTTCGGTACCCTCCTCGCCACGTTCGCCGCCAATCACCCCGAAGCCGACGACAATCTTCTGCGCCGGGCCTACGAGCTCGCAGAAGGATTGCATGCTGGACAGATGCGCAAGAGTGGCGAGGCCTTCATCAACCACCCGTTAACGGTCGCCATCATCCTCGCCGAGTACGGCATGGATACGGACACCATTGCCGCGGCTTTGCTCCACGACACCGTCGAGGACACGGATCTAACCCTCGATGAGGTTCGAGAGGAGTTCGGAGATGAGGTCGCCAACCTGACCGACGGAGTGACCAAGCTGGACCGCCTCGAGTTCGACTCGTCCGAGGAACAGCAAGCCGCCACGATCCGAAAGATGGTGGTGGCCATGGCGGCCGACGTCAGGGTGTTGCTCATCAAGTTGGCCGACCGGATGCACAATATCCGGACCCTGTGGGCGTTGTCTCCAGAGAAGCAGGAACGCGTCGCCAGGGAGTCGCTTGAGATCTACGCGCCGCTTGCCCACCGCCTCGGCGTGCAGGACATCAAGCATGAGATGGAAGACCGGTGCTTCGCGATCCTTTACCCCAAGCGCAATGCAGAGATCGAGCAACTGATGGCTGCCAGGGCTCCGCAGCAAGAGGCCCTGATAGAAAAGGCCGTACTTGCGGTCAACGACGCCTTGGGTGGACATGCCATCAAGGCTGTTACCACCGGGCGACCCAAGCATCCGTTCTCGATCTATCGCAAGATGATCGACAGCGGTGGATCGTTCGACGAGATCCACGACATCATCGGCATTCGGCTCGTCGTCGACGATGTCAAGGATTGCTACGCCGCACTGGGGACGGTGCACACGCTGTGGCCACCGATCTCAGGGCGCTTCAAGGACTACATCGCGATGCCGAAGTTCAACCTGTACCAGAGCTTGCACACGACCGTTGTCGGGCCGGACGGCAAGCCTCTCGAGGTGCAGATCCGGACCGCGGAGATGGACGAACGAGCCGAGTACGGAATCGCCGCGCATTGGCGATACAAGGAGGGCGACGGCGACGACCTACGTTGGATCAGCGACATCCGCTTCCTCCAGGACGAGTATCCGGACCCCTCGGAGTTCCTCGCCAACCTCAAGATCGACCTTTACCAGGATGAAGTCTTCGTCTTGACGCCGGGAGGGGATGTCATCAACCTGCCTAAGGGAGCGACGCCCGTCGACTTCGCCTATTCGATCCACACCGATGTCGGGCATGCCTGCGTCGGCGCCAAGGTGAACGGAAGACTCGTACCGCTTTCCACCGAGTTGGACTCTGGCGACATCGTCGAGGTGATGACTTCGAAGAGCCCAGACGCCCATCCATCGCGAGATTGGCTCGGTTTCGTCAAATCCACCCGCGCCGCCGCCAAGATCCGCCAATGGTTCACGAGGGAGCGCCGCGAGGAAGCGTTGGCGAATGGACGGGAGGCCATCACCGAGGCTCTTCGCCGTGAGGGCCTTGGCTTGAGCGCCAATGAACGAGATGAGGCCCTCTTGACAGTGGCCGAAGCTATGAGCTTTCAAAGCATCGAAGCCCTCTTCGTCGCAGTAGGCGACGGCAAGGCGGCGTCGGAGAGCGTCGTCAACCGACTGCTCCGCATCGTCAGGCCGGCAGTCGAAGCAGAGCCCGACGAGGTGCTGGCACCTCCAACGCCGACGCGCCGGTCTTCTGGCGGCATCGTGGTCGAAGGGCTAGATGACATGCTCGTGAACATCGCTCGCTGCTGCGCGCCTGTCCCTGGTGACGGTCTGGTCGGCTTCGTCACGGTCGGCAGGGGGGTGTCGGTTCACCGGGCGGATTGCACCAACATCACAGCCCTTGGCGAGAAGACGGAACGCATGATCGAGGTCACCTGGGATCCGAGCACGGCCGGGTCCTTCACCGTGTGGATACAGGTCGAGGCGCTCGATCGACCCAAGCTGCTCCGGGACGTGACAGCCATCATCGGCGACCAGGGGGCCAACATCGTCGCCTCCTCATCTTCTTCCAGTCCGGATCGGATCGCCATCCTCCGCTACGAAGTCGAGCTCGGCGACACCGAGCAACTGGATAGGTTGCTGGCCGATCTGCGCGGCGCCGAGGGGGTCATGGACGCCCACCGGCTCTTCACACACTGACTTTTGACTAAAGAAAATACGAAAAGTAGTCGATAACTAACATTGTGCCCACTGCCCGCCCCTAGCCTCTCCGGGTGCTAATCGATCGAGAATCCTTGTGGCTGGCTGAGACCAATACCTACGTCGTAGCCAACGAGGCAGGTGGGCTCGCCATCATCGTTGACGCTCCGCCGGATCCCGCCGCGGTCGTCAAGCTCCTCGAGAAGCACGACCTGATCGCCGCGGCGCTACTGATCACCCACGGTCACATCGATCACATCGGAGGAGCCGGTGGCGTCGTCTCCAGCACCGGGGTCACCGCCTACCTCCATCCCGATGACGATTGGTTGGCGCAAGATCCAATGACCCAGGTGCGGCTTCTGTTCGGTGACGCGACGCCGGGGGAGTTCGCTCGGCCGGAGGCATACACCGACCTGGCGGACGGACAGGTGCTCGAGATCGGCGGTCTCAGCGTTGAGGTACTGCACACACCGGGTCATACCCCAGGGCACTGCTGCTTCCGTGTTGGCGAAGTGCTGTTCTCGGGCGACCAACTGTTCGCCGGCTCCATCGGTCGGACCGACCTCCCGGGTGGTGACTACGAGACGCTCATGGAGAGCATGCGCAACAAGGTGATGACCCTGCCCGACGAAACCGAAGTCCTTCCTGGGCACGGACCGGCCACTACGCTTGCCCGCGAGCGGCGCTCCAACCCCTTTCTCCAGGATCTGAATCTGTGACATTCCGTGTCCCCAAGGGGACAGATGACATCATGCCCCCAGCCTCCCGCAGGTGGCGGCGCGTCCTGCGGCTGTTCGACGAGTTGGCAGAGCGCTATGGCTACGAACTCGTCATGACGCCGGTGTTCGAGGCGACCGAGCTCTTCTCTCGCGGTGTCGGCGAGTCGACCGACGTTGTCCAGAAGCAGATGTACACCTGGGACGACAAGGCGGGTCGTTCGATGACGCTGCGCCCGGAGGCGACGGCCCCTGTGGTCCGGGCCTACCTCAACGGCGGAGGCCGCGGCGTCGCCAAATACGCGTACTCGGGTCCCATGTTCCGCTATGAACAGCCCCAGGCTGGTCGCCGTCGCCAGTTCTGGCAGGTCGGCGTGGAGTACCTGGGAGAGGACTCACCAGTTGCCGACGTCGAGGTGATAGAGCTCGGTTACCGCTTCTACACCGAGGCGGGTATCCCGGATGTGTCCGTTCAGCTGAACTCGATCGGCGACGCAGAATCAAGAGCTGCCTACAGAACGATCCTCGTCGACTACCTGGAGACACGCCGCGACCGCCTGAGCGAGGATTCGCAAAGACGCCTGGCAACGAACCCGTTGCGAGTGCTTGACTCCAACCTCGATGCCGCAGAAGTGGCAGATGCTCCCTCGCCGGTTGACCACCTCAGCTCTGCGAGCGCGGCTCACTTCTCCAGTGTCAAGGCCGGGCTCACGGACCGTGGCGTCCCGTTCGTTGAGGCGCCGCGAGTCGTGCGAGGCCTCGACTATTACACGCGAACGGTGTTCGAGTACACCGCCGCTTCGTACGGCGTCGCCCAGGATTCGCTCGGGGGTGGTGGGCGTTATGACGGGCTGGCCGGTCAACTCGGGGGACCCGAGGTGCCTGGTGTCGGGTTCTCTCTTGGAATCGATCGCGTAGTCCTTGCTCTCGGCGATGCCGAGGAACCACCTCCCCTCGATGCATTCGTGGTGGCCGTGACTGAGCAAGATCACACCGAAGCTCAGGCCGTGCTCGCTCGATTGCGGGCGAGCACGATCAGAGCGGACGGCCTTGCCCGCGTCGCCACAGTGAAGGCCCAGCTGAAGGCTGCGAACCGCAGTGGCGCCGAATGGGTCGTGAGGGTGGGGGACCAACCGGGGAAGGTGACGGCTAGGTCAATGAAGGACGGGACAGAAGAAGTGGTAGAGATAGCAGAGGTCGTTGCATGGCTGAGGAAGTGAGGACCCACCGAGTCGGCGAGCTCACGGCGGAGTCAACAGACGTTCGGCTGGCGGGGTGGGTTGACAGCAGACGTGATCACGGTGGGGTCATCTTCTACGACCTGCGTGACTCATCTGGCATGCTGCAGGTGGTCGTCGATCCGGATGCCCATCCCGAGCTGGCCGAGATCGCCCACAGCATCCGTCTCGAATACTGCATCTCCGTATCTGGCCAACTGCGACCTCGACCAGAGGGCACCGTCAATCCTGATATGGCAACGGGCGGGTTCGAGATGGCAGTTGAGGAATTGACCGTGCTGAGCGCGTCTGATGCGCTCCCGTTTCAGATCGACGACAGGGTCGAAGTCGACGAGGCGAAGCGCCTCGAGTATCGGTATCTGGACCTGCGCCGGCCGCAGATGGCAGCCAACCTCAGGGCCAGATCCAAGGCTGTTAGCGCCATCAGGCGCCAGATGGACGACATGGGGTTCATGGAGGTGGAGACGCCAACACTGATCCGCTCCACGCCCGAGGGCGCCCGCGACCTCCTGGTGCCCAGTCGGCTGCGGCATGGCAACTTCTATGCGCTCCCGCAGAGTCCGCAGCTCTTCAAGCAGCTATTGATGATCTCGGGAGTGGATCGCTACTACCAGATAGCACGCTGCTACCGCGATGAGGACACAAGGGCGGATCGACAGATTGAGTTCACTCAGCTCGACATAGAAGGTGCCTTCTGGGGTCAAGACGATGTTCTCGCCGCCATCGAGCCTGCTGTCGCCTCCGCTACGGAGGCCGTTCGCGGAGTGCGCCCACAGACACCCTTCCCCCGGATGACATGGCAGGAATCGATGAACCGTTTCGGCACCGATAAGCCAGACACTCGGTTCGGAATGGAGCTCGTAGATCTGTCTGCAGCCTTCGCGGCGACTGAGTTCAAGGCGTTCTCGGGTGCGCTTGCCGACGGTGGTGTCGTCCGCGGCATCAACGCCGGTCCCCAGGAGCTGGCGCGATCCGGGCTTGACGGCCTTGTGGGGACCGCCCAGGAGAAGGGGGCCAAGGGCCTTGTCTGGATGTTCGTCGAAGAGGACGGGTCGTTGCGCTCGCCGGTCGCCAAGTTCCTCGGCGACGACGAGAAGGTGGCGCTTGTCAAGATGCTGGCGGCGTCCAGCGGCGACCTGTTGCTCATCGTTGCCGACAGCGCCCACGTCGCCGGGGCGGTTCTCGGCGACCTCCGATTGCGGTTCGGTAAACCCGAATCGCACGACGAGCTGCGGTACCTGTGGGTTGTCGACTTCCCGGTATTTGAGCGCAATAGCAGCGGTGAGCTGACGCCGGCCCACCACCCGTTCACCGCTCCCGTAGATGTCGAGGAGATGGCGACGGACCCGGCCAACGCCATCTCCAAGGCCTACGACCTCGTCGTCAACGGCATCGAGCTGGGATCCGGTAGCGTTCGAATCCACGACCCCGAAACACAGCGCAAGGTGTTCGAGGTTCTCGGTGTTAGCGATGAGTCTGCCGAAGCCAAATTCGGGTGGTTCATGGAGGCGTTGCGCTACGGCACCCCGCCGCACGCCGGTTTCGCCGTCGGCATCGACCGTCTTGTATCCATCCTGGCCAACGAGGAGAACATCCGCCAGGTGATGCCGTTTCCCAAGACGCAGAGCGGAGCCGATCCGCTGACCGGTGCCCCGACCGAAGTCGACGGTGCCCAGCTGGCGGAACTTGGCATCGAGCTGCTGGCGGAGGACTGATGGACGATCTATGGGCTGTCGAACGAACGGAGCGCCGCACCGCGGCTGCTCCACTGGCATCTCGAATGCGGCCTGCTTCGCTCGACGAGGTTGTTGGACAAGAGCATCTCCTGGGCAAGGGGTCCTCGTTTCGTTCCATGGTCGAGAGCGGCAAGCCTGTCTCGATGATCCTGTGGGGGCCTCCCGGATCCGGCAAGACAACCATCGCCCGCCTTGTGGCCGGTAGCGCCACGGCGGCCTTCGCGGCCCTCTCCGCGACGACCCACGGAGTGAAGGACGTACGTCAGGTACTCGCCGACGCCGACCGTCGGCTCGGAGAGGATGGACGGCGGACCGTGCTGTTCCTCGACGAGATCCATCGGTTCACGAAGGCGCAGCAGGATGCGCTGCTCTCAGGGGTGGAGGATGGAATCGTCATCCTGGTAGGGGCGACAACGGAGAATCCCTTCTTCGAGGTCAACTCGCCGCTGCTGAGCCGCTGCACGCTCTACAGACTGGAGGCCCTTGGGCCCGACGCCATAGAGGAGGTCCTCGAGCGGGCAGAGGCCGGCCTCGGAGAGCGCCTCGTCGATCCTGAGGCGCGACGCCTACTGGCCGAGCGGGTTGGCGGCGACGCCCGCCTTGCCCTCAACGCCCTCGAGGTCGCAGATGCCATCTCTGGAGGGGAACCGATCAGCGTTGCCGCCATCGAAGAAGCGCTGCAACGCCGGATCATCCGGTACGACAAGAAAGGCGATCAGCACTACGACGTGGTCTCGGCCTTCATCAAGTCGGTCCGCGGCTCCGACCCCGATGCTGCTCTCTACTGGCTGCACACCATGCTCGAGGCCGGAGAGGATCCGGAGTTCATAGCCCGGCGGATGATCATCCTGGCCTCTGAGGACATCGGCCTCGCTGACTCGGCCGCGGTGGGGGTGGCGGTCGACGCGGCTAGAGCTCTGGCCTATGTCGGGTTGCCCGAGGCTGCATACGCCCTCAGTCACGCCGCCGTGTACCTGGCAACGGCGCCCAAGTCCAACTCGATCACCAAAGCGATGTCCGCCGCCAAGACGGCTGTGTACGAAACGACGAGCGCGCAGGTGCCGGTTCACCTCAGGTCCAACGCCGACGATGGCTCCTACCTCTATCCCCACGACTACCCGGGCGGCGTTGTCGATCAGCAATACCTGCCGGACGAGCTGGTGAATGCCCGGTTCTACCGACCACTCAGCCGCGGCGACGAAGCTGCTCGCCACGAGGTTGGCGACCAAGCTACCGAGTAGCCTCGGCGCCATGCTTCTGCGATTGCGTTGGATGAGCTTGGGGATGATCTTGGCGCTGTGCGGCAGCGCCGTTGTCGTTACTCGAATGGTGAGGATGAGGCAGCGCTTCACGCCAACGAACCTCAGGCGCATCGCCGCCTCGACAAGCGCTGATGGTCTGGACTGGGCAGCGGGTCGGCTGCGAGGGAGCACTACGCCCCAGGGCTAACCTTCCCTCGATCATGGACGCCAATTCCATTCGGCGCGAGTTCCTGAACTTCTTTGAGCAGCGCGACCACACCGTCGTGCCGAGTTCTTCGTTGATCCCGGTTGACCCGACACTGCTGCTCACCAATGCCGGCATGGTGCAGTTCAAGCCCTACTTCCTCGGCGACGAGGACCCGCCATACAAGAGAGCTGTGACCGCGCAGAAGGCATTTCGTACCGAGGACATAGACATCATCGGAACGACTGCGAGCCACTTCACCTTCTTCGAGATGCTCGGCAACTTCAGTTTCGGCGACTACTTCAAGGAGAAGGCCATTCCGTGGTCCTATGAGTTCGTCACTGAGGTCCTTGGGATCGACCCCGAGCGGTTGTGGTTCACGGTTTATGAAACCGACGACGAGGCAGAGGAGATCTGGATCGACGGCGTTGGCGTGCCGCGCCAGCGCGTGCAGCGCGGCGGCCAGGACAATTTCTGGCAGATGGGAGTCGCTGGTCCCTGCGGCCCGTCTTCTGAGCTCTTCGTCGACCTCGGAGCCGAGCGCGGCGAGGAAGGCGGGCCCATCGGCGGCAGCGAGAGCCGGTACGTCGAGATCTGGAACCTCGTCTTCATGCAGAATATCCAAGATGAGCCGTATCACGTCGTTGGTGATCTCCCCGCCCGCAACATCGACACCGGCATGGGGCTGGAACGCGTAGCGATGGTGCTCCAGAACGCTGCTTCGTCGTTCGAGACCGACGCGGTGCTGCCGGTGTTGGAGGCCGCGGAGCAAGGCACCGGAACGCGCTACCACGAGTCGGAACAGACCGATGTCGGCCTGCGAATACTGGCGGACCACGGAAGGGCCATGAGCTTTCTCATCGGCGATGGTGTCGTTCCTTCGAACCAGGGCCGCGGCTACGTGCTCCGTCGCATCCTGCGCCGGGCCGTGCGCATCGCGTACTCGATGGGGTCGACGGAGGCCATCACATCGTCCCTGATCGATGCCACCATCGAGGTTATGGAAGCGGGTCGACCCGAGTTGGGCGCCCAGCGCGACTTCATCGTTGAGCTGGCTGAGAGGGAGGAGTGGAGCTTTCGTAGGACGCTGGAAGCGGGCTCGAGCCTCCTCGACACCGAGCTGGACGGTCTCGGAGGCGAGGATCATCTGTCGGGTGACGTGGCCTTCAAGCTTCACGACACATTCGGGTTTCCTATCGAGCTGACGTCCGAGATCGTCGCCGAGAGGGGCATCACCGTGGATGTCGCCGCGTTCGAAGCCCTCATGGAGCAACAGCGGACGAGAGCGCGGGCCGCCTGGAAGGGCGGTGCCACCTCGGACGAAGCAGGGGAGTACCGCCACTTGCTAGACGATGTCGGCCCGAGCGACTTCGTCGGATACGAACTTGAGGACACTGCTGGTCGCATCCTTGCGGTTCTCCGCGATGGCGAAGCTGTTGCCGTCGCTGAAGAGGGACAGGACGTGGAGCTGTTCCTGGATCGCACGCCCTTCTACGCAGAGGCCGGAGGCCAGGTCGGAGACACCGGCACCATCGTTACCGCAACCGGCAGCTTCACCGTGACAGACACCAAGTTCCCACTGCCCGGGCTCAACGGTCACATCGGCAAGGTCACGAGGGGCACTATCGAGGTCGGACAGGACGCCGAAGCGACCATCGATGGCGCGAGGCGTGAGCTCATCCGTAAGAGCCATACCGGCACCCATGTTCTCCACTGGGCCCTGCGCGACGTCCTGGGAGGCCATGTTCAACAGGCCGGCTCACTGGTCGAGGACGGCCGCTTTCGCTTTGACTTCAGTCACTTCGCGGCGCCGACTCCCGAAGAGATGGCCGAGGTCGAGCGTCGGGCCAACGACAGGATCTTCGAGAATGCTCGGGTGAATGCCTTCGAGACCTCCAAGAAGGAGGCGCAGGACCTCGGTGCCCTTGCGTTCTTTGGTGACAAGTACGGGGAACGGGTCCGAGTCGTTGAAGTCGGCAATTTCTCTCGCGAGCTCTGTGGGGGGACCCATGTGAGGTCTGCCGGCCAGATCGGCCCAGTTGTGGTTGTCAGCGAGGGCTCCATCGGCTCCAACATGCGTCGCGTCGAAGCCTTGACGGGGTCCGTCGCTTTTCAGCGTCTTGGGGGGTGGCGGCGACAGCTCGAAGGAGTGGCGGCGACGCTCGGAGCGCCAGCCGATGACGCCACCGACGCTGTTGCGGCGCTCGTCAGGCGCTCCAAGGAACAAGAGGCAAGGCTGGCGTCGTTCGAAGACAGCAGTCGCGCTACCACCGCCGCCGCACTCGTTGAGCAGGCGGAGGACGTCGGAGGGTTCCGAGTCGTGGTGGCTTCTGTTCCCGGCCTGTCGCCTGACGAGCTGCGTTCTCTGACCATGGCTGTTCGCGAGCGTCTCGAGGGCGGCGTCGCCGTGCTTGGGTCGGAGTTCGAGGGCAAGGGAGGGCTAGTCGCCGCGGTCTCGCCGCAGCTGCACGAGCGCGGGTTGGCTGCCGGAGACCTCATTGCCGACTCAGCCGCCGCTCTCGGCGGAGGGGGCTCGCGGGACCCCGACTTGGCGCAGGCAGGCGGACCAAATGGCAGCCAGATAGAGGAGGCGCTCGCCATAGCTAAGGCGGCGGTGTTGCGTGCCGTTGGTTGATCGAGTTCTTGGGCTCGACTACGGGGAACGCCGGATTGGTGTCGCCATCTCTGACGGGCTCGGACTGACGGCTCAGCCGCATTCAGTGATCGATCTTGCTCAAATGGACCTGGGAAAGGCGCTTGCCGAGATCATCGCCGAGTACGAGATCAAGCGGGTCGTTGTCGGCCTGCCCGTCAGCCTCTCGGGGTCTGAAGGCGAGGTCGCGGCGCGAGCCAGGGCGTTCGCCGCCGAAGTTGCGGATCTCACGGGACTCGGGGTCGAGATGTACGACGAGCGATTCACGTCCGTCGAGGCGGAGCGAGTGTTGCTCGACGCAGGGGCAAGACGCTCTCGGCGCAAGTCGGTTCGGGACAAGCTGGCCGCAAGCGTCATGCTCCAGGGCTATCTGGACTCCGCAAGATGAGCGATGACTGGATAGGACAGCCTCCGAGCGAGGAGTGGATGCGGCGCCAAGCGCTGCAGCCTTCCGAGCCTCCTCCACCGCGGGGTCCGGTGCCCATCATGGTCGGCGTTGCCATCGCAGTGATTGCGGTTGGCGCCGCGATCTTATTCGCGGGAAGGCTCGGAGACAGGGTGGCGTCCGCGCTCGACGACGGCACCGCAACTATCGCTCCAGGCGAGGAGGTCGTCGTCGTCGTCCCACAAGGAGCCTCCGCATCGGCGATCGGCGACCAGCTCGAAGAAGCAGGAGTGGTCCCATCGGCGTCGGACTTCGAGACGCGAGTTGCTCAGCGTCAGCTGGCGCCGGCCCTCAGGGCCGGGACCTTCAATCTGGTGACTGGTATGGAGCTCGACGCGGTGATCGACATCTTGGCGTCAGGCGCCAGCGCTGAGTTCCGGCTTACGGTGATCGAGGGCCTGACGCTCAATGAGATGCTGGCAGTGATAGCCGAGTCTTCGGAGGCGACGACGGATGAGTTGGAAGCTGCTCTCCTCGACGGATCTGTGACGTCTGCCATCCTCGATGTCCAGCCGTCCGATCTCCGAGGTTGGGAGGGCTTGCTCTTCCCAGACACCTACGCCTTCACCCCCGACACGACCGGCGCTCAGATCCTGCAGCGCTTGGCGAACACGATGGCGTCGCGTGTGGCCTCTGTCGACTGGTCGCGGCTCGAATCGCTAGGGGTGACCCAATACGAGGCGATCATCATCGCGTCCTTGATCGAGGAGGAGGTGCTGATTGAAGAGGAGCGCCCGATCGTTTCCAGCGTCATCTACAACCGCCTCAAGAACGGCTGGCAGCTACAGATCGACGCCACCGTTCAGTACGCCCTTCCCGAGCGCAAACCGGCGCTGTCGTTTGCCGATCTTGAGGTCGATTCGCCGTACAACACCTACCGGAACCCCGGCCTCCCTCCGACGCCGATAGCCGGTGTTCGTCTGACCTCTCTTCAAGCCGCTGCCGAGCCTGCTGAAACCGGTTTCTTCTATTACGTCCTGACATCTCTAGATGGAACTCACAGCTTCGCCGAGACCGAGGCTGAGTTCACCAGCCTCAAGGAGCAGGCACGTCGCGACGGGGTTCTTCCCGGTTCCTGACACAAGTCTGGGGTATCCGAAGGTACTCAAGGCAGCTACCGAGCGTGCCGACATTCCTGTTACTGAGACACCCAGAGGAGCCAGAATCGTGACAAGCGATGCCCGTCACTTGGGCACAATGTTGCTTGAAGAAGGCCTGCTCACGCGAGAACAGCTTGACCAAGCTGTGTCGTTGCAGACCGAGAGCGGACTACCACTCGGGCGCGTTCTCGTTGACGAAGGACTGATCGAAGAAGCTGCTCTCGTTCAAGTCCTGGCGCGCCAAATCGGCCTCGAGTACGTCGACCTCAGCGACGTTCAGATGGACCCGGCCGCGGCAGCACTCGTACCCGACTACCTCGCAGACCGCTACAGCGCGGTGCCCATCGGCTTCGACGAGGACGGCAGGCTGATTGTGGCGATGGCCGATCCGGCCAATGTTCTCGCGATCGACGACATTCGCGCCGTTAGCGGCTGCGAAGTTGTTCCCAAGGTGGCAACGCGTTCTGGAGTCGAAGACGCCATCAGGCGCCTCGGTTCCTTTGGCTCGGATGTAGCAGACCTCGCCGAACTCGCGATTGGTGACCAGGACGACGTCGGCGACATCGAGGGCATCGAGGCCGCCGTAGAAGAGGCGCCGGTCGTCAAGCTGATGAACACCCTCATCACCCGGGGCATCAACGAGAGGGCCTCGGACATTCACATCGAGCCGGGAGAGAAGGACCTGCGGGTCCGTTTCCGTATCGACGGAGTGCTGTCCGAGGTAATGAGCACGCCGCGCGCCATTTCCAATGCCGTGGTGAGCCGCCTCAAGATCATGGCAGACCTCAACATCGCCGAGCGTCGTGTTCCACAGGATGGACGCGTCAGCCTTCGAGTTGGCGGGCGACCGATCGACCTGCGCGTGGCGACCCTGCCGACGATGTATGGCGAGAAGGTGGTGCTCAGGATCCTCGATAAGTCGGACTCTGTTGCCAAGCTCGAGGACCTGGGATTCCTTCCTCAAACGCTGGAGCGCTTCGAGAGCTCATACAGCAAGCCGTACGGAGCCATCCTGGTGACCGGGCCTACGGGTTCCGGCAAGACGACGACCCTGTATTCCACGCTCGCTGTGCTCAATCAGCCCCATGTCAACATCATCACCGTCGAGGACCCTGTCGAGTATCGGCTTGCGGGAATCACACAGGTTCAGGTGAACCGCAAAGCGGGGCTCCTGTTCTCGACAGCCTTGAAGTCGATCCTGCGTTCCGACCCCGACATCGTCCTGGTTGGTGAGATCCGCGATGCTGAAACAGCTCAGATCGCTGTTGAGGCTGCCCTCACCGGTCACTTGGTCATGTCAACGCTGCACACCAACGACGCTGCCTCGAGCATCGGCCGCCTGATCGAGATGGGCGTCGAGCCCTATCTCGTCAGCTCGTCCGTTGACTGCATCGTTGCTCAGAGGCTCGCTCGTCGGCTCTGCGACAAGTGCATGGAGGCATACACCTCGACCCCTGAGGAGATGCATGTGCTCGGCATGGAAAGCGCCAAGGAGCTGTATCGGGCACAGGGCTGTGCCAGCTGCTCGAGCACGGGCTACAGGGGCCGGCTTGCCATCAACGAGGTCATGCTCATGAGCGAAGAGATTCAGCGCATGGCCGTCGAGCATCGCCCTTCTGACGAGATCAAGAAGGTTGCTATCGAACAGGACATGCTGACCCTTCGCGAAGACGGTCTCGAGAAGGTACGTCTCGGAATGACAACGCTGGACGAAGTCCTGCGGGTGGTGGCCTAGCAATGAGCAAGATCGGACGTCAGCTCGGCCAACTCCTGGTTGATAGCAAGCTGCTCACCAAAGACGACATGGAGCACCATCTGCTCAAAGCTGAAGAGGCGGGCGCCCCTCTACCGCGCATGCTCATCAGCGAAGGAGCGGTCAGGGACGAGGACATCCTTTCGGCTGTGGCGGGGGAGTTGCAGCTCGACTTCTTCACCATCGACCCCAACGGTGGTGCTATGCCGGATCCCGAAGCACTCGGGCGACTCGATGCGGCAGTGGCTGAAAAGCTGTCTGCGCTACCGATGAAGGTCGAGGATGGCGTCTTGGTCATGGCGGTCGCCGACCCGTTCAACACCGAGAAGAAGGAACTTCTAGAGAAGGCCTCCGGCGGACCGGTGCGACTTGGGCTGGCGCTGCGCAATCCGCTCGAGGCTCTCGTCAAGACGGCCTATTCCGAGTTCGCCGAAGCCAACCCGGGAGCCGTTACCAGCGGCATGAGCGTCGATGCGCTGGCCGATGCCGAGGGTGGTGAGTACGCGCATATCAACGAACTGCTGGAGAAACTGATCGATCGCGGTGGCTCCGACCTTCACATCACGGCAGGCTCACCTCCTCAGATCAGGGTCAACGGTCACCTCGAAGCACTCGAGGGCTATCCGATCATGCTGCCGGCGACGCTCAGGTCGATGATCTATGAGATTCTCACCGGCCGTCAGCGCGAGGAGCTTGAGGAGAATCGCGAGCTCGACTGCTCCCACCCCCTGCCTGGTAAGGGACGCTTCCGCGTCAACGTCTTTTTCCAGCGAGACTCGGCAGGGGCCGTCATGCGTGCCATCCCCAACGAGATCTCGGCGTTGTCTGACCTCCACATGCCGCCCGTCGTGGAGACTTTCGCCCAGCTGCCCCGTGGTCTCGTCCTCGTGACAGGGCCAACAGGTTCGGGAAAGTCGACGACGCTGGCGTCGATCATTCACTTGATCAACACGACGCGCGCCTGTCACATCATGACGGTTGAGGATCCGATCGAGTTCATGCATAGGCACGAGCTAGCGATAGTCAACCAACGCGAGGTCGGCAGCGACACGCTCGGTTTCACAGATGCGCTGAAGCATGCTCTGCGCCAGGACCCAGATGTGATCCTCGTCGGGGAGATGCGCGACCTCGAAACCATCTCAACGGCGATCACCGCTGCCGAGACCGGTCACCTGGTCTTCGGAACGCTCCACACCCAGGATGCGCCTCAGTCGATAGATCGCATCATCGACATGTTCCCAAGCCACCAGCAACAGCAGGTCCGAGTGCAACTCTCTGGTTCGATCCAGGCTGTCGTCTCTCAGCAGCTGGTACGAACCGTCGATGGAAAGGGACGCGTACCTGCGGTCGAGGTCATGGTCGCTACGCCGGCCGTTCGCAACCTCATCCGTGAGGGAAAGACCCATCAGATCGGTTCCATCATCCAGTCGGGTGCCAAATACGGCATGCAGGCTCTTGACCAGGCTCTCGCCGCCCTCGTCAAGCATGGCCAAGTCTCCTACGAGGCCGCCCTCGACCGAGCGACAGATCCTGAAGAGTTCAAGGGCTTGGCCGGGAGGTCATAGCGATGGCTGGCGCAACCTTTGCTTACAAGGTCCGAGACGGTGGAGGCAAGGTCCGCGAGGGGGTCCTCGAGGGTTCGTCGCGCGGAGCCGTTGTCGCTGCGTTGCGTGAACGTGGGATGACACCGCTCAAGGTCGAGCAGAGGAAGAGCAGCGCGCTCCAGATGGATATAAAGATCCCCGGCTTGAGCGGCCGGGTCAAGGGCAAAGAGGTAGCGATATTCGCTCGTCAGTTCGCCACGATGGTCAACTCCGGGCTCTCGCTGATCCGCACTCTCTCCATACTTGAAGACCAAACAGAGAACCCTGCACTCTCCAAGGTCATCTCCGAGGTCCGCGCTGACGTCGAGAAAGGCTCCAGCCTCTCGGTAGCGATGGTGAAACACCCCAAGGTGTTCAACGAGCTGTTCGTGGCGATGATCCGTGCGGGCGAGGTTGGCGGCGTGCTCGATGAGACGCTGGTGCGTCTGGCTGACATGATGGAGGCAGCGCATGCCCTCAGGTCAAAGGTCAAGTCGGCCATGGCCTACCCGGTAGTGGTTCTCTTCCTCGTGGTTGGCATCGTGTTCGCGATGCTGGCATTCGTCGTCCCGATGTTCGAGAACATGTACGCCGAACTCGGCGGTGACCTTCCCGTACCGACGAAGATCCTCATTGGCGCCGGCAATCTTCTTAAGAAGTTCTGGCTCATCTTCGATCTGGCGGTGGTCGGGTCGATCTGGGGCTTTCGTCGCTACATCAAGACCGACGAGGGAAGGAATCGATGGGATGCCTTCAAACTCAAGGTGCCCATCTTCGGAAACCTCCTCCACAAGACGGCACTTAGTCGGTTCAGCCGAAGCTTCTCCGTTCTCAGTCGGTCCGGTGTGCCGATTCTCAGCGCGCTGGAGATCGTTTCGCAAACATCTGGCAACAGAGTGATGATGAAAGCGCTCGACGACGTTCAAGCCTCGGTGAAGAAGGGGGAATCTCTTTCGGGCCCGCTTGAGCATCACAAAGTCTTCCCGCCAATGGTCAGCCAGATGATGACGGTCGGAGAGGAGACCGGGGCACTCGATGAGATGCTGTCGAAGGTCGCCGACTTCTACGATCGAGAAGTCGATGACACTGTTGCTGCCCTTACCAGCCTCATCGAACCGCTGCTGATTGTCGTCTTGGGCGTCACCGTCGGTGGCATTCTCATCGCCCTCTACTTGCCGATGTTCAATGTGGCGAGCCTCCTCGAGGGCTAGAAAGGCTAGTCCACTCTCCGTGGCTGCTCGGCCACAGATCCGCTCAAGTCTGCTGCCGCAGCCTCCGATAACCAACTGTCGGGTCGAAATACGGCTCGCCGCGCTACCTAGGAGGTATCGCAATGATGAAATGGATGCGGGAGCGTCTCGACAAAGACGGGGGCTTCACGCTTATCGAGTTGATGGTGGTTGTGCTGATCATCGCAATCCTGATCGCCATCGCAATTCCGTCGTTCCTCGGATTCCGTAGGAACGCCCAAGACCGGTCCGCCCAGTCGGACGTGCGCAATGTTCTGCTTGCAGAGCAGGCGTATTACACCGAGTGGGAGGCCTACACGACCACTGAAGCTGATCTGCAGACGATTGAGCCGAGTATTCGGCTCGAAACTGCAATCGCCGACGGGGTCGTGGCCTCAACCGGTACGGATTCGGTATGTCTGACCCGCGAAAGTAAGTCCGGGAACGCGTTCTCGGTCTTCATGGGTGAGACCAGCGGGATTATGTATGGCAAGACTGATCTAAGCACCTGCCCTAATGACACCGCGGCGCCTGCAACACATGCGCCGGACGGCTGGCAGTAAGCACATAATCGCTAGACCCTGAAGGGGCGGACCGCAAGGTCCGCCCCTTCAGTCATTTCCAGAAACACCTCACGTCGGTGACGAACGGTCCGATAGCTGGGTGATGCAATCAATGCGCCGCTCCGAAGACGGTTTCACCCTGATCGAGATCATGGTCGTGGTTCTGATCCTGGCGGTCCTCATCGGGATCGCCATTCCCACGTACATCGGCTTTCGCGGCCGGACTCAAGACACCGAGACCAAGTCCGAAGTAGCCAACGGCGCCAAGATCCTCGGCGCTTTCGCAGCGACCGTCGGCTCCGGATACACGGACGATCCCGCAACGCTGAAACCCTTCGAGCCCTCCATCGACTTCTCCGGTGTCGCCAGTAACTCGCTGCACCTTGTTGTCGCCGACGCGGTTGCTTCAGGCGATAATGGTCAGGTGTTGGTTTACTCTCGCTCCAATAGTGGAACGTGGTTCGGCTTGCGTCTGGTCAATGCCGGCTTGACCGCTGGGCAATACACCTGTCTCGGCGGCAGCGAGGCCGATATCGACGACATGACGGACTGCGCCAGCTCCGAGTGGTGATCGTCGCCGCTGTAGGTGGCGGTGTGCTGGGACTCATCGTTGGCTCTTTCCTGAACGTTGTCGCCCATCGCGTCCCATCTGGCCAGTCGATTGTCCGACCGCCCTCAGCGTGCCCTCACTGCGGCACTGCGATACTGCCGCGCGACAACGTTCCCGTGCTCTCTTGGTTCCTGCTCCGCGGCAAGTGTCGCGCCTGTGCGGAGCCAATTTCGCGGCGTTACCCGTTGGTCGAGGCGACGGCGGCCGTGCTCTTCGCTGTCACCCCAGCTGTCGTTGGCGCTACCTGGATTCTTCCGGCCTACTGGTGGTTCGTCGGCGTGTCTCTCGTCCTCATTCTCACTGACCTCGACCATCATCGCATACCCAACGCCATCCTCTACCCCGGTGTAGTGGTTGGCGTGGTCTTGCTCGCCATCGGTGCTGCCGTTGACGGCGATCTCGGCTCGCTGGGTCGGGGGGCGGGCGGTGGTCTCGCTTACTTCGGCTTCCTGTTCGTAGTGGCCCTCGTCGCCAAAGGTGGCCTGGGGTTCGGGGATGTCAAGCTTGCAGTTCTCCTTGGTCTCTTCACTGCCTACCAATCATGGGGGATCCTTGCGGTTTCCGTGTTCGCGGCGGTGTTCCTCGGTGGCCTCGTTGCGGTCGGCCTTCTGGTGGCTGGGCGCAAGGGTCGCAAGGATGTCATTCCGTTCGGCCCGCCCATGGTCGTCGGTGCCTATGTGGCTCTCGTGGTAGGGGAGCAGATCGCCGACTGGTACGTTGGGTGAAGCCAGCTCCCGGCTTCGAGCTTTGGCCACGAGTTAGGTCGGGCCGGCCCACAGCCCTCAACCGTTAGTGCAGGGCGAAGCTAGAAGGTTCCGAAATCCTTGGGGGGCGCAGCCGGAGTGGTAATCTCGAATCACACGGTTGTAGTTCGGACGCGCTGTCCAGATTATGACCGCCTCAAAGGCGGAACGAAATGCCAGTAACGGTTGGCCTCGACATTGGCACTGCAGCGGTCAGAGCTGCGGTCGTTGACGCGCGAAAGAACAAACTGATCCTGCGGCGGTTCGCCGAGATGCCGCTCCCACCCGGCGCGGTCGAGGCGGGTGAGATCCTCGACGAGGCCGCCGTAGCAGAGGCAGTTGCCGCCATGTGGAAGAGGGCCAAGCTCCCCAAGAAGCGCGTCGTCCTCGGAACCGCGAATCAGCGCGTAATCGTGCGCCAGGTCGACGTGCCCCTGATGGCAGAAGATGAGCTGGCTGAGGCGTTGCCCTTCCAAGTGCAGGATTCGATCCCTATGCCTGTGGAAGAGGCTCGCCTCGACTTCATTCCCATTGAGGAGTTCTCGACGCCCGACGGCGAGCCCATGATGTCGATCCTCGTTGTAGCGGCACACGAGGAAGTCATCGAGGGCCTGGTGAGGGTGGCACAGGTGGCGAACATCGAACCGATCGCAGTCGACCTCCAGCCTCTTGCCATAACCAGGGCAGCACTCGGCTCCGCATCCGCGATCGCTGAGCAGGCCCCGCAGGGCGTGGTCGACGTCGGAGCCACCATCACCCAACTTGTCTTCGTGCGAGCGGGTATCGCCAGGTTCGTCCGCATATTGCCACGGGGCGGGGACACCTTCACCACAGCCCTCAGCGAAGGTCTCGATATGGACCTGGAAGACGCTGACGAACTCAAACGGTCGGTCGGTGTTCAACCCGAGGGTCGTGCCCCCGAGTCCGACGATTCGACGGACGTCGAGGCGGCAGCACGGCTCATCCTCACCAACGAGGCCGATGCCCTCATTGAGGACATCAGGGGTTCCATCAGTTTCCACCTCAGCCAGACCGAAGAGGCAGCGCTGGGACGCATCGTCATCGCCGGCAACGGAGCGCGGCTGCCCCACCTCGCCAACCGCATGAGCCAGGCACTCGACATCGCTGTGGAGCCTGCGAAGGTCCTTGACCGCGTTGACGTTGGGCGAGTGCGACTATCTGAGGCCGAACTACTTGACGCCCAGGCGGTGCTGCCAACGGCGGTTGGCTTGGCGTTGTGGGGAGAGGTCTAGTGCGTCCGATCAACCTGCTTCCGCCCGAAGCTCTGGAGCGAGCCAAGGCGCGGCGCCGGCGCTGGGTGTGGATCGCAGGAGGAGTCGCCTTCTTGGCTTTGCTGGCCGCCGCAACGGTGTGGTTCGACGGGAAGGTAAGCGAGCGTCAGGACAGACTCGACGATGAACTGGCCGTTGTGGTTCAGCTCGAGGCGGAGGTAGCCGGCCTCGGAGATTTCGCAAACCTGAAGAACGAGTTCGAGAACAACAAGTTCATCTTGGAAGCAGCCCTCGACCGAGATGTGGTCTGGGGCCGGCTTCTGAACGACTTCGGGCGGATGCTCCCTGATCGCGTGTGGCTCACATCGTTCACCGGCCAGGTAAACACCGACCCGCTTGTTCCCGCTATCGGTGAGATCACCGTGTCGGGCGTCGGCTTCGACTTCCCGGACATCTCGGCGTGGCTGCGATCCCTCGATTCTTCAACCTTCCCAAGCGTTGATCAAACCTGGGTGTCGAGCATCAGTGCAGGGGAGATCGGAGAGGTCCCGGTCGTCGACTTCGTATCTTCCACGTTCCTAACCGCCGGCTCGCTGTCCGATCGGCTGGCACTGAGGATCCCGGAGACACCATGAACCGCAGCAGCCTTCTACTCGTCGTATTGGGTCTCATACTGGTGACCGCTGTCTGGTTCGTCTTCTTCATCAGCCCCAAGCGGGGCGAGATCTCAGACATCGATGACGACATCTCCGCAACGCAAACGGCCGCGGACGGCTTGCGCGGCGAGGTTGGAAGACTGAAGGACATACGCGACAGCGAGCTCACTTATCGTCGAGCTATCGCCGACGTTCAAAACTCGATTCCGGCGACACCAGAGCTGGCTGCGTTCATCGAAGAAGTGAATCTGCTTGCCATCGAGACTGATGTCTCTGTCAGCTCCCTGACGCCATCACCGCCGGTCACGCTGCTCGAAGGACAGCTGTTCCAGCCGCTGACGATCAACATTGACGCCCAGGGGCAGTTCTTCGAAGTGCTTGGGTTCCTATACGGGTTGCAGGATCTGGAGCGCTTGGTAAAGGTGGACTCGATTTCTCTCACAGCCATTGTCGACGAAGCCGGCAACCAGGAGATGTCTCTCAACCTCACAGGTTCCATCTTCACGCTGGCGACCGACCTACCAGCCCCAAGCCTCGCGCCGCTGACACCAGACGAGCCGACACCGACCACGACCACGACCGTTCCTGAGGAAGCAGCCGCAGGAGTGGCAGGAGATGGGGGGGACACATGATCCATCCCAAAGGGCTAGCGCCCGCGCGAAGCCGGGGCATGGTTGCCTTCCTGGTCGCCGTGATACTCGTGGTAACGGCGGTAGCGTCAGCGTGGGCCATCCTCGACTCCGGAGTCTTTACGCCATCAGCAGCTCCGGTTCTCGGAGGACCGCTGGCTGGTGTCGTTGAGGCCGAAGCACTCGAGGCATCCGGGTCGGTCGTTGTCGTCGACAATGCCCAGATTTCGCAGCCGCGTGACCCATTCCGGCCCCTCATCACAGAGGATTCGCCGGTATTCGGTCAGCCAGGCGTTGGCGGCACACCAGGCGTTCCCGGTACGGATCCGGGCGATGGCTTTACTCCCACAACAACGATCTCGCTAGTCGAGGTGCGCGACGTTGGGGGAGTCCTGCGGGCGACGGTCACGATCAATGGTGACAGCTTCGATGTGGGAGTCGGAGATACCTTCGGCGGTTCCTATCGAGTCGTCAGCCTCACCGACGAGATGGGTGTGTTCATGTTCGGGGATAACGCTTTCCAACTCAACGTTGGTCAGCAGATCCTGAAATGAGTGTCGCGCGACTTCGCGAGGCACCGCGGGGGAGGGTCCTTACGGCCAACCGGGGACCCTCCCCCCTCACTCGGTGCGTCTGACACGATATCGCAGCCCCAGCTTTGGTGCCCAATGCACCAGGCAGCTCGCTACGGTTGACTGATGACCCATGAGAGCAGAACGAGCGCGCTGCGGGAGGCGCTGGATGGTCCCCTCCTTGTAACCAAAGCGGCCAACCTCCGCTACCTGACGGGATACGTCGGCAGTAATGGGTTCCTGCTCGTCGACGAGGCGCGGGCGGTCTTCGTGACGGACGGCCGCTACGGGGAGATCGCCGAGGGGCTCATGGCGGATATCGAAGGGTCTGAGGTAGTCGTCTACACCGAGAAGCTGGCGGAAACCCTGGCGGCGACCTTCAAGGGAGACGTCACCATCGAGGCCGAAGCCGTGACCCTGGCATTCGCCACCTCACTTCAGGAGGCGAGCTCGGCCGAGCTCCTCCCAGGGGGAGGAGCTGTCGAGAAGCTCCGTCGGGTGAAAGATGAGTCAGAGGTTGCGAAGCTGCGAGCGGCAGCGGCCGCAGGTGATGGAGCCCTGGCACAAATCGATCGCCTGTTGTCGGCTGCGGAGACCGAACGTGATCTCGCCTGGGGCATCGTCACCGAGATGAAGGCCGCCGGCGGCGACATCGCCTCGTGGGAGCCGATCGTTGCGGTCGACGCCAACGCCGCCAGACCACACCATGAAACCGGAAACACCGCTCTTGGTGACGGCTTGCTGCTGTTGGACTACGGCTGCGTCGTCGATGGCTACCACAGCGACATGTCGCGGACCCTGTGGCGCGGCGCCACCGAGCCCACGAGCGACGTCCAGAGGCTCTACGACGCCGTTCTCGAGGCCCAGGAGGCTGCTGTAGCGGTTGTCGGCCCCGGAGCGACCGCGGGCGATGTCGACGCCGCGGCACGCTCGGTCCTCGAGGCGGCCGGCCTTGGCGAGTACTTCCTTCACTCGACAGGGCATGGGGTCGGGCTCGAGATCCACGAAGAGCCTTGGGTTCGCAAGGGATCCGACGATGTCCTGGAGCCTGGACATGTGATCACTGTTGAACCCGGCGCTTACGTGACCGGAATCGGCGGGGTTCGCATCGAGGACATGGTTCTGGTCACACCGACAGGATCAGAAGTGCTCACCCGCTCGGCGAAAGAGCTGACGTGAGCACGACCAACGATGTCCGCCCCGGACAGGTCCTCGACCTGGACAACGGCCTCTTCCAGATCGTTGAGTATCAGCACGTCAAGCCGGGGAAAGGCAAGGCTTTCGTTCGCATGAAGCTTCGCAGTGTCGACTCCGGTGCTGTCGTCGACAAGACGTTCCGAGCTGGGGAACAGGTAGCTGTCGCGCTCATCGACCGGCGCAACCACCAGTTCCTCTATGCCGATGGCAACAACTTCGTGTTCATGGACTCCGAGACGTTCAACCAGGTCGAGCTGAGCGCTGACATCGTCGGCGACGCCGCCAGTTACCTGGCCGACGCCATGGAGGTCGTTGTCCCGACCCACGACGGCACGCCGCTTGGGGTCGACCTTCCTGCGTCGGTCAACCTGGAGGTGACTTACGCCGAGCCAGGAGTGAAAGGCGATCGCGTTTCCGGTGCCACCAAGCCTGTGACGCTGCAGACAGGCCTGGTAGTTCAAGTGCCGCTATTCATCGAGCAAGGTGAGAGCATCAAGGTGGACACCAGGTCGGGTGAGTACATCGAGCGTGCCTCGTGAGTGAGCCCAGGGAGGAGGCTCTCGTAGTCCTGTACGAGGCGGCCATGGTCGGTCTCGATGAGCCAGACACCTCGGGGCTGTCAACCAAGGCGAAGCGCCTCGTGAAGGGCGTGACGGAGAACCTGGATGACATAGACGGGATTCTCGAGGCGGCTTCACATAACTGGAAGCTGGCGCGCATGCCGGTCGTCGATCGCTCTGTGCTGCGAGTCGCCGTTTTCGAGCTGAATCACACGGAAACGCCGGTCGGTGTGATCATCTCGGAGGCCATCGAGCTCGCCAAGCGATACTCCACGGAGCGGAGCGGTGCATTCGTCAACGGTGTTCTAGCGGCGCTCGCCGAGTCGGTTGCTCGATAGAGTCGGCCCCAAAAGGAGCTCGCCGCATGCCGACACCACCGAAGATGACTCAGGAGCAGCGCCGCGCCGCTCTCGAAAAAGCTGCGAGTGCCCGTCGGGCCAGAGCAGAGATCAAGGAGCTGCTGCGTATCGGATCCGTAGACTTCCCAGAGTTGCTGCGACGCTCGGACAATGACGGCGTGCTGGCGGGGATGAAGGTGTTCTCGGCACTGGCAGCGCTGCCGGGTCTCGGCAAGGTCAAGGCAGGCCGCCTCATGGAAGAGCACGGCATCGCCTCCAACCGCAGGATCCGAGGACTTGGCTCTCGCCAGAGACAGGCACTTCTTGACGCTCTTTCCTGACAAGCCCCGGAAGGGTCGGCTGATCGTCATCAGCGGACCGTCCGGGGCAGGTAAGGGAACGGTGATCTCAAAACTCACGGGAGACTTCCACTTATCGGTCTCGGCGACGACAAGGGAGGCTCGGCCCGCCGAACGCCCCGGCGAGGACTACTTCTTCGTGAGCGACGAGGAGTTCCATCGCAGGATCGACGAGGGTGGCTTTCTCGAGTGGGCCAACTACAACCAAGATCTCTACGGCACGCCGCGCCAGGCGGTGCTGGATGCTGTCGAGTCTGGCAGTGATGTCATAGCCGAGATCGAGGTACAAGGCGCAGCCCAGGTCCGGGCCGTATACCCAGACGCTGTGCTCGTCTTCATCTCGCCGCCCTCAGTGGACGTGCTCGAGAAGCGTCTCGTTGGCCGAGGGGACACGACCGATGAGGACATCGTCCGGCGCTTGGATATCGCTGCACGGGAGATGGAACTGGCACCGGCTCTCTTCGACCACGTCGTCGTCAATGATGATCTGGAGAGGGCAAGCGCAGAGTTGTCCTCTATACTCTGGCCCGAAGCCCCATGATTGATCCACCAATCGAGCGCGTCCTCGACAAGACGCAAAGCCGCTTCACCCTCGTGGTGCTCGCGGCGCGGCGCGCCCGTCAGATCAATGCCTACTTCAACCAACTTGGCGAGGGCATGGGCAGCTACGTGCCGCCCCAGGTCCACTCCCTCTCTCGCAAGCCGCTGTCGATCGCTTTCGAGGAGATCGCCGAGAACAAGGTTGTCGTCGAGCTCGCAGAGTGACGAGCCGGATAGTTCTTGGCGTCACCGGGGGTGTCGCCGCTTATAAGGCGGCCTACCTCGCCCGAAGGTTGGTAGAGGACGGTCACGAGGTCCGGTCCATCATCACCGATTCATCGCAGCGTTTCCTTGGACCCCAGACGCTCGCCGCCATCACCGGTGTCCATCCGGTGACCTCCCTCTTCGCCGCAGGCTCGGTGAGCCCGCACACGGAGCTCGCTCGATGGGCGGACGCCGTGGTCGTGGCGCCGGCGACTGCTTCTCTGATGGGGCGCCTGGCCTCTGGCATCAGCGATGATGTTCTGACAGCAACGTTGCTGGCGTGCACGAAGCCGGTAGTGCTCGCTCCGGCGATGCATACGGAGATGTGGGAGCACGCTGCCACACAACGGAACGTCGCGCAGCTCATCGCAGATGGCTATCAACTGGTCGGGCCCGCCACCGGAGTGCTGGCCGGAGGCGACACCGGCATTGGCCGAATGTTGGAGCCGAACGAGATCGCTGAGGCTGTGTATGCGGCTCTGGAGCCAGCGGACTTCGCGGGGCGTCGTGTGGTCGTATCCGCAGGAGGCACTCGAGAGCCAATCGATGCCGTGCGCTTCTTAGGCAATCGGTCTTCAGGAAAGATGGGCCATGCGATAGCTACCGCGGCGGCGCGGCGTGGAGCGTCGGTAACGCTCGTAACCTCAAGTTCGCTTCCGGCGCATCCCGGCGTTGAGGTGGTGTCTGTGAACACCGCCGAGGAGATGGCACAGGCCGTGTGGCACCATGCCGCCGGCGCCGATGTCGCCATCCTGGCTGCAGCCGTCGCCGACTTTCGCCCCAAGCAGATAGCGGCCGCCAAGATCCGACGGGCGGATGGGCTTCCCAAGATCGAGCTCGAGGAGACGCCGGACATCCTCGCCGGGGTGGCGGCCATGGCCGATAGGCCCTTTCTCGTTGGATTCGCAGCTGAGGCCGGCTCACTCGAAGGTGCCGTCGCCAAGGCAGCATCGAAGGGCGTCGACCTCCTTGTCGCCAACGACATCAGCGCTCCCGGGTCGGAGTTCGGTTCAGATAGCGACGAGGTGACTCTGGTGTGGCCGGATTCCTCGACAGAGCCCTGGGAGCTGCTCTCGAAGTCTCAGGTTGCGGCTCGATTGCTCGACCGCATCCGCGACGCCAAGGCCTGAGGGTTGCAGATAGCGCAGGTCGTACCTGACCTTGCCACCTTTGCCGTCGACGACGGGTTCGCCTACACCGTCCCCGATGATCTCGACGTTGCGGTTGGGTCGATCGTTCGGGTTCCCCTCGGCAACCGGCGAGTGCGGGGCTACGTCGTTGGCTTGCGCGACGGCGGATCAGAGAAGCTGAAAGCGGTCACGGCGGTCTCGGGCAACATGCCGGTCTTCGACCGACCGCTCCTCGAGACGCTGCGGTGGGCCGCCCTCCACTACGTGGCGCCGCTTTCGGTGTTGCTTGGGAAGTCGGCCCCGCCCAACCTGCCGCGGCAAGAGGTCGCCGCCGGACCGTGGCCCCAGGCGGCAGCTCCGCCACGCACCGGGGCAGTGGTCAAGTCGATTCTCGATGGTTCGCGCAGTCGAGCCGCCTATCTCGTCGGCCCGTCGCCGTGGGCGGAGACCGTTGGCGATCTCGTCGCGGCCGCCATCGCAGGTAAGGGGAGCGCCCTCGTCGTCGTTCCGACCGTTGCCGACGGCGAGGTCGTGCACCGACATCTCACCTCTCAGCTGGGCGGTCGCGTTGTCGCAGCCTGGTCTGCCATGCCCGCGGCCAAGGCGACGGCGTCATGGGCGACCGCGGCCTCGGAGACGGGGTCGGTGCTCGTTGGTACGAGGGAGACCGCATGGTGGCGTATCGCCGACCTCGCCGTCGCCATAGTGCTTGGGGAGGGAAGGCGCGGAATGAAGGAGCCACAGACTCCGACGACGCAGGTCCGTGATGTCTTGCGACGACGAGGTGCCGTTGAGAGGTTCCCGGTCGTCAGCCTTGGGTCGGTGCCAACGACGGAGACGATCGCAGCGGGGGTCGAGGTGATATCTCGCCCGGGCCGTAGCTGGCCGCTGACAGAGATCGTCGATCGCTCAGAGGAGGCGCCAGGTTCCGGCGTGTTGACAGAGCGGGCCCGCAGTGCCCTGCGCTCCGTGAGTGCGTCCTCTGGAGATGCGTTCGTGCTGTGTCGACAGCGTGGTGACACCGTGAGGTGTAATCGGTGCCGCGCGCTGCGCCTGTGCGATGTATGCGGGGCGTCCGTCGGCCGGTCTGACACGTGTCCCCGCTGCGAGGCCGCTGTTGGCGCCTGCTCTAGTTGTGGCGGCACTCGATTCGCCGCGGCGTCAGCCAGCGCTGCTCGCGTCCTCGAGGAGTTGCGGGCGATCGTTGGTCCCAACGCCGGCGCTCCGGGCAGCGGCGCCAACATCACGGTGGGAACAGAAAGAGATCTGGGCGCTGCAGCCTCCGTGGACATCGCGGTGGTGGTCGACGGAGATGGTGCCGTCTTCGCACCGAACTACAGGGCGGCCGAGGATGCGGTGCGGCTCTTCGCTCGTCTCGCCCAGACGGTACGAAAGGGAAGGGGGAACAGGGCCCTCTTGCAGACCTCTCGACCGGACCATCCCGTCTATGAGGCGATGCGATCCGGCAGTCCTCTCCGGTTCCTCGACCAGGAGCTAGACGCCCGCCGGGCGGACCTATTCCCACCGATCGGAGAGCTGATAGCGATCGAGGTCACCAACGCGTTGCCGACCACCCACGAGGATCTGGCCGCCGTTACTGCAGGCGACGCGACTCTGCTGGGACCTGCCGAGGTCGGCGATCGTCAGCGATGGCTCATCCAGGGCAAGGATCTGCAGAGAATCAGGGTGGCGCTGCGTGGCGTCGTTCACGGCTGGCGCGAAGGCAAGGCCCGGGTCCGCATCGACGTTGACCCGATCGACCTCTAGCTGATCCGGCCGGTCGCTGGCTCCTACCGGAAAGCCTCGGCCAACTGGCTGAGGCCGTCGCGCAGGGCGATGGCAAGGTCGGCGAGCGGAGTGCCTGCTATCTCGAGTTCGAGAGGGAAGCTCAGCTTCACGGGCACCGTCGTATCGATTGGGATCGTCTCGTCGATCTGAATCGGCACGACGAGGTCGATGGGAACGTCGACGTCTATCGGCACGGTGACGTCGACATCGATGTCGACCCCAAAAGGGCCTTGCACGGTGATGGTCGTGTCGAAGGTCTCGTTGATGGGGATCGTCGCGATTATGGGCACTTCGATCGTTCTCCTGAAGGAGACCTCGGTGTTTATCGAAAGTGGCTGGTCGATATCGATCGGAATGGCGATCACCGATGTCGCGAACTCATCCAGCTCTGTGACAACGGGATCTAGTTGAGCGGTCAGTGGCCCAGAAATCGATGAGATGGCGCCGTCGACGATCGCCGCCTGCACTCCAAGTCGGGCTGTGGCGTCCTGGGTGTCGTCGAGTCGACTAGAAACGCTCTCGAGACGAAACCACAACACGACGCTCAAGATGATGGCAATAGCGGCGATGCCGGCGGCCCCTGCGGTCAAGTATCGGTTCTCGAGCACGTGATCTCCCTGGGTCGGTCTCCCGACGATAGGTCGCCGTAGACTCCATCGATGCGCGCCGATCGTCTGCTGACGCGGCCGTTCGTTCTCGTCTCGGCGGCGAATCTGGCGAACGGTCTGGCGTTCAACCTCTTCCTTCATCTGCCTGGATACCTGACCGACCTCGGCGCCAGCGAAGTCGAGATCGGATTCATCGTGGGTGTTGCCGCCATCGCCTCCATCCTCATCCGGCCCGCCGTCGGCAAGGCCATGGACACCAGAGGAAGGCGTTCTGTGATCATCGCCGGCAACTTGCTCAGCGTCGCAGCCGTCCTTCTGTACCTCACCGTCAACACCATCGGGCCCTGGGTGTACATGGTCCGGGTGATACACGGACTGTCAGAAGCCGTCCTCTTCAGCGCTCTGTTCACTTACGGCGCCGATGTCGTGCCGTCGAGCAGGCTCACAGAAGGTCTGGCGATATTCGGCACTTCAGGACTGCTTCCGATCGCTCTCGGTGGGCTGATCGGTGACCTGATCCTCGACGCCTCCGACTTTACGACGCTCTTCTGGGTGTCCTTCGGGTTCGCCGTGATCTCGCTTGCTCTGTCGCTGCCGCTTCCCGAGCCAGACCTTGGTGGCGATGGATCTGAGCGTCGAGGCTTCGTGAGCGCCATGATGCAAAGAGACCTGGCTCCGCTGTGGTGGATGACCGGCGTCTTCGCGTTCACGCTGACGGCGTATTTCACGTTCCTCAAGACCTTCGTCGACGAGACCGGCTTCGGGAGTTTGGGGTTGTTCTTCTCGACCTATGTCTCGATGGCCATCGCGGTGCGATTGACGCTGGCGTGGCTTCCCGAGCGCGTCGGGCCCAAGCGGGTGCTGTTCCCATCTGTCAGCCTCCTGGTGGCCGGGTTGGTGGTGCTTTCGGTCGCCACCGGATCGGGCCACATCGCTATCGCCGGCCTCATGTGTGGCGTCGGGCATGGATTCGGATTCCCGATCCTGTATGGGTTCGTGATCCGCAGGGCCGGGGTGAGAGACAGAGGGTCGGCCGTCGCCATCTTCACCTCGCTTTTCGACGTCGGAATCCTCGTCGGGGGTCCGGTCCTCGGTGCCGTTATCGCGATCAGTGGCTACCCGGCCATGTTCCTCGTGGCCGGAGGGTCGCTGGTCGTGGGCCTGGTGGTCTTCGGCGTCTGGGATCACGGAGTGTTGCAACGCGCCGCCTCGATCCTGGAGCGTCCGGTGCCGTCGCACCATCTCTAGCCGCCTTAATGTGAAGCGATGGCAGTCTTCCCCATAAGGACCTTTGGCGACCCCGTCCTCAGCCTCGAGGCGGAGGTGGTTGACGAGGTCGATGACTCCATTCGGCGCCTCGTCGAAGACATGTGGGAGACCATGTACGAGGCTCCGGGCGTTGGTCTGGCCGCGCCGCAGATCGGGGTTCCCAAGGCAGTCGTGGTGTTCGATGCGGGCGACGGGCCATTCGCCGTCATCAACCCCACGATCGTCGAGACGTCGGGGGAGTGGGAGTTCGATGAGGGATGCCTCTCGGTGCCCGATCGCTTCTGGTCGATCTCGCGACCGGGCTTCGCCAGGGTCCGCGGACTCAATGCCGACGGTCAACCGGTGGAGCACGCCGGTGATGAGTTGCTGGGAAGGGTTCTGCAACACGAAGTTGACCATCTGAGTGGGATTCTCCTGCTGGGACGCCTGTCGAGGCGAGTTCGCCGACAGGCGATGCGAGATCTTCGTGAAGAGGCCATGGGACTATGACCGCGGCGCTTTTCCTGGGCACACCGGACGCCGCGGTTCCCACATTGCGGACCCTCTCTCGACTCGCCAACGTCATCGGGGTCGTCACCCAGCCGGATCGGGCGCGAGGCCGTTCCGCGAGACCCGAGCCCTCGCCCGTCAAGAGGGTGTCCGAGGATCTTGGGCTCACGGTTCACCAGCCGTCGAGGATGACAGATCTGGTCGAGATGGCCGCACAAGCGGACATCGGAGTATTGGTTGCGTTCGGCCGTATCGTCCCCAAGAGGCTCCTTGAGGCCCCCCGTCTCGGCATGGTCAATGTGCATTTCTCGTCGTTGCCGCGCTGGCGCGGAGCCGCTCCAGTGCAGCGAGCGATCCTCGGAGGAGACACCCGCACCGGAGTCAGTTTGATGCAGATGGATGAGGGTCTCGACACCGGACCGGTACTAGCAGGGTGTCAGACCCCGATTGGGAGCAACGAGAACGCGGGCGAGCTGACAGATCGGCTAGCCGTCCTGGGAGCAGACCAGCTCGCCGCCTCATTCGGCGATCTCCTGGCAGGGGACCTTGAGCCTGTGGCTCAGGACGGAGCGCTGGTAACGGAAGCTCCGAGCTTCTCTACCGACGACGCTCGTCTCGATCTTGGCGCTGGCGCCGATTCGGTTCTGCGCACTGTGCGCGCCTTCTCCCCGAAGCCTGGGGCCTGGGCGATTCTTGATGGAGAACGGTTCAAGCTCCTGGCGGCCAGACAGATGGCTGCCAGCTGTGCCGCTGGGGAGATACGCCAGGTCGAGGGTGTGGTAGCGCTTGGCACCGCCGGCGGGGCGGTCGAGCTCGTCGAGGTCCAACCAGCGGGCAAGCCACTCATGGCCGCCGATGCGTGGTTCAACGGCCGTAGACGAGAGCCGGCACGCCTCAGCTGATGACTTTGTCCTCGAGCCCTTCCTCGGGCTCGGGGTATGACATATTCAATCCTTGGAGCGTGTCGATGAGGACGCGCGAGATGAGCACGTTGCGATACCACTTCCTGTTGGCTGGTATCACATACCACGGCGCGTGGGTGGTCGACGTCTTGCCGATGGCCGCCTCGTAGGCCTCCATGAAGTCCGGCCACAGCTTGCGATCGTCGAGATCACCGGCGCGAAACTTCCAGCGGCTCTGCGGCTCCTCGAGGCGGGCCTGCATGCGTTCCTTCTGTTCGTCCAGGTCGATGTGCAGGTAGAACTTGACGATGGTGGTGCCCTCGTCAGCCAGCAGCTTCTCGAAGTCGTTGATGTGGTCGTAGCGCCGGCTCCAGCGCTCCTCGGGCACGATGTCGTGCACCCGTACCACGAGAACGTCCTCGTAGTGGCTGCGATTGAATATCACGATCTCGCCCGCCCCCGGGGTGTGGTCGTGGACCCGCCATAGGTAGTCGTGAGCGAGCTCCTCAGGCGTCGGCTTCTTGAAGCCGGCAACCTTTACCCCCTGCGGATTCACCCCACGGAATACGTGGCGGATAGTGCCGTCCTTACCGCCAGAGTCCATCGCCTGCAGAACCACGAGCACCTTGTGCTTGCTCTCCGCCCACAGCAGGCGCTGCAGCTCTGCCAGCTCTTGGCGCATCTCGCCGAGGAGCGCCTTCGACTCCTTCTTGCCGGCTGGGAAGAGCTGATCATCATTCGGATCCCAGGCCGACAGGTCAACGGCGGAGCCTGGGGTGACCCGGTAACGAGAGGTGTCCATGGCCGCTCAGGTTAGGCAGGCCCTCTTACACTGGTTTCTCCGTGTCGGCAAAGATCGCACCCTCAATTCTGGCGGCCGACTTCGGCCACCTTGCCTCTGAGGTTGAATCGATCAACCAACATGCAGACATGTTGCACGTTGACATGATGGACGGGCACTTCGTGCCAAATCTGTCCTTGGGCATGCCGGTGGTCAGTGCCCTTCGTCGTCACTCCGACCTACCGTTCGACTGCCACCTGATGATGACCAATCCCGATGCCTATCTGGTGGAGTTAGCGGCGGCAGGCGCAACGATGGTGACGATGCACATCGAGGCGATCCCCGACCCGACGGTGGCAGCAGCGAAGGCCAGAGACCTCGAACTGGGGTTCGGGCTCGTTATCAATCCGGGAACGCCCTTTGCGGCCGTGCTTCCGTTCGTTGAGTTGTGTGATCTGGTCGTCGTGATGTCGGTTGAGCCCGGACACGGCGGCCAGACATTCATTGACGAAGTCCTTAGGGAGGTAGAGGCTGCCAGGAATTTCATTGACTCCGAGGGACTCGGTGCCGATATAGAGATCGACGGTGGAATAACCACGGTTACCGCTCCGCGAGCTCGATCAGCCGGCGTCGACATCTTCGTCGCAGGTACCTCGGTCTTTGGGGAGGTGAACAGGGGCGACGCCATCGAGAACCTACGCAAAGCGATCACATGAATGCCAAGATCCTCATCATCGACGACGATCGAGACATCCTTCAGTTCGTCCGGATGAACCTGGAGCTCGAGGGTCTCATTGTGACGACGGCCGAGGGGGGCCAGGCCGGCCTCGACGCCGCCAAGAGCGCGCCCCCGGATCTGGTGTTGCTCGACATCATGATGCCCGAGATGGACGGCCTCACCGTGCTGAGGCGACTGCGGACGAGCCCGCCCACGATGAACGTTCCAGTCATCTTGCTCACGGCCAAGGCGCTCGCCGAAGACCGGCTGGCAGGTCTCGAATTGGGCGCCGACGACTACATAACCAAGCCTTTCGACCTCGACGAACTCATCGCCCGGGTGAAGACCGTCCTGCGCCGAGCGCAGGCCATGAGGGACCTGTCGCCGCTCACAGGGCTGCCTGGCAACTTCCGGATTTCTCGAGAACTCGAACGGCGCGTTGGGAGTGGGGAGCCCTTCGCTCTGGTGCATGCCGACCTCGACAACTTCAAGGCGTTCAACGATCACTATGGCTTCATGCGAGGCGACGGAGTGATCAAGTTCTCCGCTCATGTCCTTCTCGAGGCGGCTGAGGAGAACCCCGACAACGAGGTCTTCGTGGGGCACGTCGGAGGTGATGACTTCGTCTGCATGGTGCACCCGGACTACGTCGAAGAGCTGTGCAAAGACGTCTGTCGCAAATACGACGACGGCATCCTCGACTTCTATGACACGGCTGAGGCACTGCAGGGATTCATCGAGGTAACGGACCGCAGAGGGGAGCGTCACGCCTTCCCGATTGGTTCGATCTCGATGGGCGTCGCCGCCAACACCGCCCGAGAGCTTGCGTCGGAATGGGAGGCCTCGGCGATAGCGTCCGAAATGAAGGAATTCGCCAAGCGTGAGCCCGGCTCGTCCTACCGCATCGACCGCCGCACCACGACCCAATAGCAGTCTCCGACACTACAATTCGTCTGAGTCCACCTTCGGGGCAGAGTGAAATCCTCGACCGGCGGTCACAGCCCGCGACCCCGATGCAGGGGTGGATCCGGTGAAACTCCGGGGCCGACGGTGAAAGTCCGGATGAGAGAAGGTTGGTCGTCCGCTCGCGCGCGGCCGTCTTATCTGGAGGTCACGTGGAAGCGATGATGCGACGGGCAATCGGGCTGGCGACTAGCCGCCGGCCCCACCCCAACCCAGCAGTTGGCGCTGTCGTGCTCGATGCGACCGGAGCTGTTATCGGTGAGGGATCCCATGAGGGTCCCGGTCAGCCTCATGCAGAAGTCGCGGCACTGACTGCTGCCGGAGATCGCGCCAGGGGCGGGACCATCGTCGTGA
>JAZFSG010000101.1:0-6813 GCA_036446035.1 Acidimicrobiia bacterium
AAGCAGGTATCGGCCGGGAGGTCGCCGGTCAATAGAAGTCGTGGGTGGGTAAAGGTACTCTTGATGGCAGATTTGGTGGGTGCAACCGGAATTATTTTGTACATCGGGGAGTAAAAGCTTGACATCACCGACGAGAGTGTGTAAAATTGCTCTTTGGAGTCCATAGCCGTAATGTCAGCCTGAAACCGCGTCGTGATGAGGCCCCACGCCCCGAGCTGGTCTGGCTAGCCCGAGGGGGACTGGGTGCAGATCACCTCGGTGCCCATCGTCCCGATCCCTCCGATATTCATGTTGGTCGGCCCGCCAGGCGCGGCGGCGGCGGTCTGGAGCTCTTCGTCGGCGGCGTGGATTCCTGTGGCCTCTGTCGTCGAGGTGACAAAGTAGGTTCGGGTTCCGTCGGGCACCACATAGGCGCCCTCTGCTCGCTGGTCTCGCACCCGGCCGTTGACGATCTCCGCCGGGTCGACTCCGTCTGTCCATTCCCGCCAGCCCTTCGGGGTAGCGACTGCTCGATGTGCCGCGAACTCTTCATCAGTCAGCCAAACGCCGCGAAGCACCCCCAGGGGCTCTGTGAAGTCCTCCCACGGCAAGACAGGGACCGGGGACCCTGCAAGGGCTGCGGCGGCCCCTGGTTGCGCGTATCGGGTCTTCGTGTGCCTGGGTCGAATGGCCCCATTCCAGATCGGGTCGGCATCCGGTGCAAGGGGCTCGATTCGGATGACCTCTGCCCACCTCATTCCGTCGGGCCAGTCGCTCGGGTCGTCGTGAATCATAGTCAGGACAGCCGCCGAGCCGTCTGCGGCGATGTGATACTTGTCGGCCCCCTTCTGCACGTGACCCTGGCACGCGATCTGGTTGATCTGCTGACCCGGCGATATCGAAGCCCAGCCCGACGCGTCCATCTCTACAAAGCCTGCAGGACTGGCGCGGTTTACGTGTTGGACTTCGACCTTCATCAGAGCGGGTACTCGGGATCGAGTGCCGCGATGGCCGCATCAGCATCGGCTACGGCCTGGTCGTAGCTGTTACCGTCTCCGCCCTCGTAGACGTCCCAACAATGCGCAGCGCTGGCCGCGATGTCTTCGGTACCGCCTTCGAGGGTGCGACTGGACGCCGGGCCTACCGCTCGATGCGTGTGGACCTTTGCGCCCTTGCTCGGGCCTGACAGGATCCGCAGATAGACCAGCGTCTCACCGTCAGATGTGGCCTCGCAGGATAGGGCCTCGACGCCTTTGTGGCGAATCCAGACCTTGTTCCCTACCGGGTTCTCCGTCTGGACCGCGATCATCACAGCTTGTAGGGAACTCGACATGTTCCCAGGCACGCCCACGGTGCCCCGCTTGATCTGTATTGTGCCGCCCGGGGTAATGAGGCAGAGATAAACGGCTGAGGCCATGGTTCGGGCTCCTAGTCTGTGATCTTGAACAGCGCAGCCGCATCGAAGAGGATCTGGTAGGGGGATCCATCCGGGGCGGCGGCGGCGGATAGGGACAGATAGCAGACGAGATCGTCTGTGGCTGCGGCCCCCGTGTCTCTGTAGACGATAGCGGCGGCGGGCTGGTCGCCTGCATCGATGCCCGCGAACGTCAGATCGGCACCGTCGTATTCGGCCTCGTTCGTCGCGTCGTTCTGGCTGACCGCGCGCGCAGTGATTGCGTCGCCGCCAGACGTGTAGCCGGTGTTCGTGATCTCGTTGGTGATGTCAGACCTGACGTTGTGATCTGCATCGTAGACGTAGGTCGAGGTGACGAGCATCAGGCGGAACGGGGTCCCCGGATCGTCCCAGTCCCAGACCGTTCCGACGTTCGTCTTTCCTCGATTGTAGACGAAGGCCATCAGACGCCCCGGCGGCCCTTCAGGCCTCGGTATGTGGTCTCGATGATCAGCGAGATCAGGGGGCCGTCTACCAGTTCGAGCAGGCCAGGCAAGACCACGGCTTCATCGAGCCAGATCGCGAGCAGCTTTCGGGCCTGCGCAGACTTCTCCTCGCCGTTGCCCTCCAGGTTCGCGGCCTCGATGACGGCCCTCTTTGCCAGGACCCCGATCTGCGACAGGTCGAGCAGCTTCTTGCCTTTGAATAGGCCCTTCAGGATCCCGCCCTTCTTCGCTTTCTTCTTCGCCATCAGGCCACCTCGACGCCGCGAACACCGGCTTTGTAGTACTTGAGCAGATCGCCGAACGCGACATGTTCACGCGTAGGGCCCGTGGCGCCTCTTGAGCTGGAATGAATCCGCACCCCAAGACCGCCGTGGTACGCCCATTGATGCCCGCCGCTGATGGGGTCCCCGTCGATGGCTGCGGCCTGGTCGTCGACCCAGCTCTGATAGATGCCCCATCGGGGCGCCATCTCGCCGACGGCCATGGCCCGCCCTACTCCGTGTCGCTCCCAGGCGTCCAGCGGGCTCCAGAGGCGCGCGGCGTCCATGATCTGCATGTCTGCATAGGCCGACTGATCCCAGGCCCTCTCGGCCTCCATGTAGCAGACGACGGCCGTGATGAATGTCGAGCAGTCGACGCGCCTCTGGTCGCCTGGCTGCAAGACCAGCCCCGAAGGTAGACAGCCACGGGCCACGGGGTAGCGATTGTCCTGGGAGGCCACCGCATAGCGATAGCCGAGGAAGTGTGCGGCCGCCTCGGGCAGAGAGAGCATCAGGCCCCCTCGATGGCGAACCACGACCGATCCTGATCGAGGGCTTCGGCCGTGGTGTGTGTGTGCTGCACCCAGACCTCGAAGTAATCGCCAGGTACGACATCTACCCACGGCGACCACATCACGCCGGATCCGTTGGTGAATACGTCGTTCGAGCCTGACATCTGCGGTACCCCGTGCCATTCGGGCGCGTTGTTCTTTCGGATGTTCGCGAAGCAGTCAGCCGTAATAGGCATCAGGATATAGCTCAGGCCGGTGCCTACTCTGATCTTGCTGATCCCCGTCGGAACCGTCAGCCGTGAGGGGTTGGTCGGCTGATCGAACCAGCCGCCGATGTCGTACACCGCCGCATCCCAGTCCACCGATTGAACCGACCCGTTTGCGACAGCTTCAGGGATCGTAAACCGAACCAGGGCCCGAGAGGCAGAGGGCCCGCCAGACCCGCCGCCGCCACCGCCGCCGCTAGACCCGCCGCCGTAGACATCGCCGTAGATGCTCATCGGTCGACCCGCCATCCCATGATCGGAACCATGTTGGCGGTGCCCTGGTCGAGCTTCGCCACGAGGTAGACAGACCCAGGCACGCCAGCCGTGATCCGGTAGTGATCCTTGCGCAGCGCTTCAAGCACCGCGCCTCGGGTGCCCGTGGTTCGACCTGGGACGATGGTCGAGGTGACGACAGGCGACAAGGGGACATCAGCGTTGGCATCGGCCGCAAGGAACCACTCGATCGTCGAGGGGCTGCCAGCGATGCTCGTGAGGTGCATTCCCATGTCGACCAGATAGCACTCGTCGGGCACCGCAGCCGCGCGGGCCTCGGGTGTGGTCTGGTCTGTGATCTCGATGATCTGATAGGTGCTCGTCAGGGCCGCTTGCGACCCCGCGCTCACACCGCGATCGACGTTAGACAAGGCCACCTCCATCGGCTGAATACTGCGGAACGGTTAGAACGGGCCTCATGCTGTCGCCGTTACGACTGTCAGGATGTCAGCGGGCAGGACCGCTATCACCATTCGCGTCGAAGCTCCGAACCAGTCAGGGGCGCACTGCATGACAAGGGCCCGCCGCTTCTCCCAGACGTACCCGTCACGATCCTTCAGGATGCCGATCTCCAGCCGAACCAGGCTACCCGGCGAGACCTTGGCGGCAGACCATCCCCGAAGGGTCAGGAACAGCACCTCGGGGCTCTCGAAGTGCCACCGCTGAAGCCGTAGCCGTACGAGCTGACCGATGAAGGCCGCATCCGTCGTATCGGAGTAGACGCCAGCCATCGCGATATCGATGCGATCGCGGGCTGGGATGTTCTCCGTGTCGCCCGTCTCGGCGCTAACCTGCACGCCATCGTTTCGGAAGACCCTTATCTCTGCATACTCGACGGGGTTACGGCTGTCCCATGTTTCGTAGCGGTCGATCTTCCCGATGTGGCCATCTGTCAGGTCGAAGGTGTACGGCGTGTCGTTGGCGGGCACTGCATCGACGATGCCGCGACAGGTGATCGCCCCTTGGTGCATCGCGAGGAAGTAGCCGCCAGAGGCCAGCCAGCCATCGAGAAAGCCTTTCGGGTTGGCGATGGGCTGATCAAGCACTAGCTGCCAGTTGTCCGAATGCCCGACGAGATCTGTGAGGTCAATGAAGGCCTCCATGTCTGATTCGGCGACGTGTTCCGCTGGGATGCCGAAGCCGCAGGACTCGGGCAGGCCGTCGAGGAACCCGTTGGTCCCCAGGCCGGTCGAAACCAGGATGGCTTTGGCTGCTCGGATCGGGTGGTCGTCGATGACAATCACCTCGACGCATGCATTGCCGGGGCTGGCGGTGTCTTCTGTCGTTCCGAAGAGGGCCGCCGCGCTGACGCCTGTGAGCGTGTTCGTGGCCACCGTGAGCCCCGTGGCGCTCATGACGAAGTCCTCGCCGCCGTTGCCGGTCACCTTGACGTAGTACAGGCCATCCGGCGAGGGCCGAAGCAGAGCGCCCGATACCACTGTCATCGAGGCCCCGGGCAGGCCTGGGACGAACAGCTGCGCCAGCGTGGTCTGTAGCTGATCGTGGAATAGGGCACCGTGCGCGCCGTTGGTGGTGATCCGCGACGTCAGAGCGCCCAGCAGGTCTCTGATCTCGATGCGGCACTGGCCACCGACGCGCGTGATGTTCGTCACTGTTCCGAGGGCCACCGTCTCCATCTCTGCGCGATCTGGCGTGAACCCGACAAGTAGACGCACGGCTTGACCCCTGCGAGCTACCCTCCGCGCGTCTGACGCGTTCGTGACGGCCACGACAACCCCGCCGGCACTGTAGCCCCATGTGCGCAGCCGCAGAAGCCCAGGCGACACACTGGAGCCCTCGCGCATGATCGTGTTGTTCGCCTCTCCATGCAGCGACGAGAAGCCGAGGGCAGGGCTGGACGTGGGAAAGGGGTCCTGTATCGGGATCTCAACGGCTTCGAGCACGTAGAAGGGGGTCAGCCTGTCTTGCTCCAGTTCGTCGATGAATGTCGAAGTCCACGGCATCAGCCCGCCGCCCCGCCGTTTGAGCTTGCCGGGGTCTCGAAGGGCGGGGTGTTCGCCCCGGGGTCAAACGTCCATCCCCTTTGCGGGTCCACGTTGCCCGTGATGACAGCGAGCTCCGGGTGGGCGGCGGCCGATTCTAGCATCGGCTGGGACTCCTCCAGGACCGCGTCGAAGGTCCACGAGATCCGATGGTCGTGCGTTAGGAAGGTGCTCGCCCTCGAAGCCAGTGGAACCTGCATCACGGGCCAGAATCCCCGATGCCTGAACAGCGCCCAAGGCTCTCCGCTGTAGTCGAAGGTCAATAGCGACAGGGCGACAAGGTTACTCCCGACCGGGAGCGGTAGGGCCATCTCCTGCTCCTCATAGAGGTACGTCGGCGAGGGGCTCTGCACGGTGACAAAGTCGCCCGCGTCGAGGGCCGCCGAGGGATTAAATGGGAAGGGGCGGCCCTGCAGAACAAAGCCGTTATCGCCCCGATCGGGAGTCGCCTCGATGAAGGCTGCTACGGCCTTGTCCTTGTCTTCCGCGATGGCCATCACGCCGCCTCGCTGAAGATGGTTCTCAAGGGTCCGAAGCTTTCGAGCGAGCACCGGATCAACGAACCGCTCGATCACAACCCGAATGCGGGTGCGGGCTGCTAGTCGCACGGTGGAGATCCGCCCGTTGATCGCCTCGGCGGAGACCTCCGAGACCATCACGGTGCGCTGAAGGTCTGACAGGGGCTCCCCGAGGTCGATCTCCTCGATGTCGCCGAAGGGCTTTGGTAGGAACCAGATCGCAGCGTTGCCTGCCATCGTCTAACCTGGGCTGAAGGGTGTGAGGGTTTCGCCCATGCCGAAGTCCCCAAGCTCTCGCTCGATGGCTCGCAGGAACTCCCGAGGGTCGTTGGCCTTGACCGTCATGTTCTGAATGTTGATTCCGCCTCTGCCCATCATGCCGGCGGCGGTGCCCGTGGACGCGCCAGAGGCCGGCACGACGCGCTCCCCCTCATGGAGCATAGCCAGGCCGGTCTTCGTCGCGAAGCCTCCCGAGGCGAACCCTGGGATACCCACACCAAAGATCTGGACGTCGCCCTGATTGGCGCGGAAGTTGGTCCCGAGCACGTTGCCCTGTTGGCCGACTAGCGCGCCGTTGCCGCCGCCGATGTCGAACAGGCCAGAGAAGAAGTCTCGGATCGTGGTCCAGATGGTCTCGAAGGCCCCGATAATCCACTGGATGACAGCACCGTCCATGATCGTGTTTATGGCGTTGCCGATGCCGTCCCAGATGCCCTTGAAAAAGTCCTTCGCGCCCTCCCACCAATCGCCGAACAGGAACGCCATCGCGCCATCGAGGAACCCGATCACCCGGCCAGCCGCATCGAGGGCCGCCCCGGCGAGGGCTTTGACCATCTCCGGGATCCCCAGAATGATCCCCTCTGCGATGACGAAGGGCAGCTCCAACAGATCGATAGCCAGATCGGGTAGGGCTGTGATAATCCCGGGGATTACCTCCGTGAGCGTTCGGCTGATGCTGCTTCCTATCTCGGCGGGCAGACGGAACACGTCGTCAACCAGGGCCTCCAACTGCGTATCGAGGTCCCTGGCGAGGCTGATCCCCTGCGAGACCAGATCGCCCATGCCGCCAAGGAAGATGTCGCCGATGACTTGCCCGAGGCCTT
>JAZFSG010000102.1:0-7100 GCA_036446035.1 Acidimicrobiia bacterium
CCAGTGCCACGGTGACGGTGGTCGTGGTGGCGTCGGGAGTGCCGTCCTCGACATCGGTGTCGTTGGCGGTCACCACGTTGGCCGTGGTGAAGGTGGCGGCATCCTCGGCCAAGGTGAAGCCGACACCGCCGTCGTCGTTGGCCACCGGGGTGTCGTTAACGGGGGTAACCGTCAGGGTGACGGTGGCCGTGTCCCAGCCGCCGGCTCCGTCGTTGGCTGTGTAGGTGAACGCGTCGTCGCCGTTGAAATCGAGATAAGGCGTATAGCTGAAGCTTCCGTCGAGATTCACCACAACAAGACCGTGCAGAGGAGGCGTCGCCAGCGTTGCCGTCAACGGATCGAGGTCGACGTCGGTGTCGTTGCCGAGGATGGCAGGAGCAGCAAGCGCCAACAGGGTGTCCTCAGCAACGGCGTAACTGTCGGCTACCGCCACCGGAGCATCATTGACCGCGGTCACGGTGATGGTCACCGTCACTGGAGCGAACTCGCCGCGCCCGTCGGTGGCGACGTAGTCGAACGTGTCGACACCGTTGAAGTCCAGAGGTGGTGTGTATTCGAGGCTGCCCACGGCAATCGTTCCGCCCATCGCCGACACCGCGTCGAAGGAACTCAAGGTGACCGGGTCGCCGTCAGGATCCGTCGCACCGGCGACCGGGTCGAAGCTAACCATCGTCTCTTCGTCTGTAACCAGCGGGCCGGGTCCAGGCACCGTCAGAGGGTCGTTGATGTCGGTAACCGTGACCGAGACGGGGATCGCAACCAGGGCTGCGCCATCGCTCACCGAGTAGGTGAACGAGTCCGCCCCGAAGAAGTCAAGCGGCGGCGTGTAGTCGGCAGTCCCGTCTCCGTTGTCGACAAGCACCGCACCGACGTCCGACGTCGCCGGGACGATGGAAAACAACGGACCGCCATCGATGTCTGATGCCCCGGTCAGCAGATCGATCGTGATAGTCGTCTCTTCGGCCGTGGCCTGCGGACCGGGGCCAGGCACAACCGGCGGGTCGTTGACGGCCGTCACGGACACCGAGACCGAGGCGATGCCACAGGCGCCGCCGTCGTCACAGAGTCGATAAGTGAACGAGTCGCTTCCCGATACGTCGGCGTCGGGGATGTAAAGGATGGCACCAGCGCTTGGCACCGCGGTGCCGCTGCCCGGAGCCGATATCACCGTCATCGACGATGGGTCGAGCAAGCCATCGGTGTCCGAGTCGTTGGCGGCGACCGAGATCGTGACGGCGACATCTTCATCGGTGGAAGCGCTGTCGGCAACGATGACCGGTTCGTCGTTGACCGGAGTCACCACGACTTCAACGGTGGCCGTAACAGAGGCACCGTCGAAGTCATCTACCGCGTAGACGAACGCATCGGTGCCGGCGAAATCCTCGTCGGGGGTGTAGGTGATACGTCCAACGACCACGATTGCGGTGCCGTTCAGCGGAGCGCTGACGACGCGAAGGCTGCCGGTATCCAACCTGTCCTCGGGATCGCTGTCGTTGGCGAGCACGTCGATGTCGATCGAGCCATCCTCGTCGAGCGTCGCTGAATCGGGCCCAGCAGTCGGATCGTCGTTGATCTCGATGACCGTCACACTGACCACTGCCGTCCCCGAGACTTCGCCATCGTCGACGAGGGCGTAAGTGAAGGAGTCGGGACCCGAGAAGTCGGGCCGCGGCGTGTAGGTGACCGTCCCGTCTGCGTTCAGGACAACGCTGCCGAAGTCGGGGTTGTCGACAATGGAGACGGCGGTGCCTGCCAGCACCTGATCGTTGCTCAGGACTGAGATGGCCGATGAGCCGTCCTCGTTAACGTTCGCGGCGTCTGGAGCGGCCGTCACGACCACAACAGGGGCGGGGACGACCTCGACAACCGGCACCGGTTCTATGGGCTCGTCGGGGATGTCGAGGACCCCTGCGCCGACGATTCCCGCGGTGGCGGCGGCGGAGAGGCCGGCGACACCGACGGCTGTTCCCACCTGCTGGACGGCGCCGAGGAAGTTGAGGAATGGCATCTGCGCCAGCCACGACAGCGGACCCGCGATCCAGCGCAGGCGACCCATCGAAATGTTAAGGAAGGCCCTGACGACGTCTGGGTCGAACTGGGCACCGGCGTGGCGAGCCAACTCCTCGCGCGCCGCCGCCGTTGTCATTGGCTTCTTGTACGAACGGACCGTCGTCATGACGTCGTAGGCGTCGGCGACGTTGACTATGCGGCCGCCGAAGGAGATCTCGTCACCCTTCTTGCCGGCGGGGTACCCCTTGCCGTCGAACCGCTCGTGGTGGTCGACGATAGTGTCTGCCCAGGGACCGAGCCACTCGAGCAAGGGGGCGCAGATCTCCTCGCCGAAGACCGGGTGCTGCTTGATGGTGACCCACTCTTCGTCATCGAGTTGACCCGGCTTGTTCAGAATCTCGGTTGGGATCTTGAGCTTGCCGATGTCGTGTAGTAGCGACGCCCACCGCAGCTTCGCTCGGTCCTCCTCGTGAACATCCAACTCCTCCGCCAGCATGTCCGAGTAGGCGCGCACCCGCTCGGCGTGACCGCGGGTTCGGGCGTCGTGGGTGTTGAGGGCATTGGCCATCTGCAGGATGAACTCGGTCGCCTCGGTGAGGTCGCTGCCGATCTCTCCGGCCTCCGCTCGGCGCAGCTGCTCCTTGAGCTTCTTGACCGAGGATCCCGACTTGAGTGCCGTCTTGAAACGCTTCGGCGCCTTGTCCGGGAAGACCATCGAGATCTGCATCAACGCAGCGAGGGGGAGCAACTTGCGCGAGGCCTTGTCGACGATGAAGAGGAGGCTCGTCGAGCAGCCCAGGATGAGTACCCACCACCCGATCAGGTGCGATGGGCCGGTGGGTGTCGGCAGGGCCTTACTCAACCACAACGAGGTGCTGACCGAGGCAAGGATCGGTACGACGAAGACCGCTGTCCGCAACGACCAAGACGCGACTGGTCGGCCTTCCCAGCGTCCTGAGGACGACGGCTTTTCTTCCGGCATACGTGTCTTCCCAACGACAAGCGTTTCCACAAGGGCCATCGGCAAGCTGCGAGAGGCACTTGATCGGTTACACCCCGGGACTCGACCGAACGTGCGCGGTGCGGGTCTAGACGCGGGGCGATACTTCGGCGACGCGCTCTATCAGCGCGAAAGAGCGCTCTGCGAAGCCGGGATCGTCCGGGTCGAGCAGGTTGGCCATGACCTTGAGGACGGCCTCCATCGCCGGGCGCACTCGGAGCCCCGCCCGGGTGAGCCGCCTCATGGTCGACGGTCGTCCGATCAGCCGCATGAAGCGCCGCGCAACGAGGTTGTACGAGGCGTACGTGTCCTCGAGCTCCTGGCTGTAGGAGGCGAGGCGGCTGGGATCGCCCGAGGCGATGGCTTCTCCGATGTGGCGGGCCGCGATGCGCCCGGTCTCGTAGGCGTACTCGATGCCCTCACCCGTGAAGGCGTTCACCGCCCCCGCAGCATCGCCAACAAGCACCCAGTTGCGCCCAACCTTGGGACCGACGGACATCGACATCGGGAGCTTGCCACCACGCAACGGCCCAACCTCGTCGGCCGACGTCACTTCCCAGTAGTCGGGAAGGTTGTTGAGCAGCAGCTCCATCAGAACGTTGGTGTTCACATCCTTCCATCCCTTGAAGGTGCTGAGCACGCCGGCGCCAATGTTCACCGTTCCATCCCCAAGGGGAAACAGCCATCCGTAGCCGGCAACCGACCTGCCCTGATGGTCGGGCATTCCAAGATGGCTTTCCAAATAGGGATCATTCGAGTTGGGCGTGGCGTAGTAGCCGCGGGCAGCCAACCCGAAGGGATAGGTGCGGTCTCGCCAGGTACCGAGCGACCGACCGAAGCGAGACAACGAGCCGTCTGCGACGACGACGTAGTCGGGGTAGACGCGCTCACTCTCTCCTTCTTGTGTGAGATCAACGGCTATCGGGGCGCCGTCAACGAGCACAGGAGTCGCCTCCGTGTTGTGGCGGAAGGCAGCGCCCTGTTTCTCGGCCAACGTCGCTACCTGTTCATCGAGAGCGGCGCGGCGAATGACCCCTCCCCAGTTCGGGTACCTGGTGTGCTCTGGCCACGGCAACTCGATCTTGAGCTCGCCCGCGTATGCCCGCAAGCCGACGATGCGGTGGAAGTCTTGCACGGAGAAGTCGAAGCCCATCTCCTGTAGCTGGTAGATCGAGCGTGGCGTGAGTCCGTCGCCGCAGGTCTTGTCCCGAGGGAACTGATTCTTATCGACGACAAGGACGTCGTGACCGTCACGCGCCAGCCAGTGGGCAGCCGCGCTGCCACCGGGACCGCCTCCGACAACGACGACACTGGGTGAGCTCACCAACGCAGGCTAGGGAATGGCCTGTGATTACTCGGAGGCCGCGGCGAGGGGATCCGGCTGGCAGTCGTCCGTGGCGTCGTCAAGGGACAGGCCACCGAATGCGACCCGCTCGAATATGACCACGCTCGCTAATTGCTCCGGCGAGAACGAACCGCCGAAGCCTGGCATGACAGCGCCGCTTGCCCCGACCGGCGTTGCGTTGGCCCCGTAGGTGGCCTCAGGCCAGCCGAGAGATCCGAGCTCCACCCACTCGAGGTGATCGCCGCACGATGGGAACGTTGCCGCAACCGCGCCGCCGCTAAGGGCGGGGAAGTTGCCACTGCCGCCGCCGTTGGGGCCGTGACACGCAGAGCAGAACGAAGCGTATGCCTCCTCGCCCGCCGCGAAGTAATCGAAGCCCGCTTCGCCGTATGGGGCACCGCTACAACTCACCGCCTCCCCGCTGACGGGGTCGATGCCGAGCTGGGCGCCGACTCCGCAACCGGGTCCGTTGGGAAAGAAGAGCGCGTACATGATCGCGATGGCAGGAAGAACGGCGAACGACGCAGCAAGCCATGTCGGCACAGCTGGCCGCCTTGTTGGCTCGGGCACGGGCTCCGCTTCGGGAGCTGGCGTCGTCTCCAACACCTCGACCTCGACTTCTGCAGGGACCACAGCGACGGCAGCCGGCTCCGCCGCCGCGGCCGGCTCGGCCGCGGCGGCAGCAGGCTCGACCGCCGGAGGGCTGGCACTGGTATCGATAGCACCGCCACCAGCCCAGGCCGCCAGCACCGCCTCGACGGTTGCACCCTCTGCCTTGGCCCGGGCTTGCGCCGAACGCTCCACCATGGAGGCTGGCCATCCGGTGGCCTCGGCTACAGAGTTAATGAGGTCTTGCATCAGTTCAACGCCCCGAGGTACTCGGCGATCGCCAGCAGATCATCGTCCGACAGATAATCGTATGAGGGCATGATGTCCCATTCGCCGCCATCATCGAACGACGATCGTGGGCTCCGCAGTCGCTCCAAGAGACCCCGCGTTGAGGTGGTGCGGCTACCGATGTGGGTGAGGTCCGGCCCAACCCTTCGGTAGCCGAGCAGAACTGGGTCCTGCCTGGCGTAGTCGCCCGGCATGCTGACCGTTCCGAGACCAACGTCGGTGATGATGGGGCGCACCTGCTGCGTGTGGCAGTAAACGCACCCCTCGCTGACATAGAGATCGGCGCCCAGGGCCGGCAGCGATCCCTCGGCGAACTCGATGGCGTCGGCCGCCAGGGTCGCCGTTCGGTTCGGAGCGTCCAGAGTTGGTATCAGGAACACCGAGGCTGCGGCCAGAGCGAACAGCGCGACCGCTCCCCTCACCAGAAGGGGGAAACCGATCGGCTCAGCTGGTTCCGGGGCCTCTTCTTCTTCTTCGGGAATGAACTCGAGTGCCAACTCGGCAGATCGCTCACCCCGGCCGCGCAGGACGCCGACGGCGAAGCCGACCATGCCTATCGCCGCCGCGGTAACGCCGACGGCGGCCAGTACGACCCAGGCAGTAGATGGCATTGCAAACACTTCGCCGGCCGATACCGGAGCGCCCGCGTTGGCCCCCCCAACCCAGGTGATCCCCTGCTGGAGGCCGCCGGCAAGAGATGCCATGACAGCAAGGCCCGTGCCCTCGACCACCAGACGGCCGGCCCAGCGGCCGCGTCGGTCGGCGAAGTGCTGCTCGAAGGCAAGGAGCCAACAACCAGCAGTGCCGAGCAAGGGCAACAGAAGAAGAGCGTCCTCCCAACTCGTCAGACGGGTAAGCGAACTGGGAGAACGGAAGCTCGACACCATGTTCAGCACGACGAAGGCGAGGAGGAAGGCTCCCCCGGCTATGAGCAACTTGCGTTGGGCCACGCCCCGGAGCCAGCCCGCCAGATCCGACAGGAGCGCGATGGCGGGGACAAGCAGGATGATCGAGAAGGCGACGGCGATGGTTTCCAGCCAGTCGGGTGCGGGGCCGAAGACCAGCAGCCGCGGAGCCGTCCATGCCGCGATGAAGGCGAAGCTCCAGAACCCAATCCTCCCAACGCTGGTCCCCTGCTGGCTACCTCGGAGTTCCCCCGCCACGTAGTAGGCCGCGCCGAGGGCAAGGCTGGTAACCGCCAGAGTGATCACTGAGGTAACCCCGAATGCGTTCTGGAGGGCGGCGTTGACACCCTCGAGACCAGGAACCCATCCGGCTACGAAGCCAAGCGGCAGCCACAACGCTCCGGCTACGGAGAACCACAGTGCCGGCTGATCGGATTCGGGAGCGGCAGCGGCAGACCTGACAAGAACGAAGGCGGCGAGGGCAAGGCCGATGGCAACACCGGCGCCTCCGATCGAGGGGATCTCGAACAGCAAGCCTCCCTGGTTGGAGCCTCCGCCGATCAATACGACCCCAACTGCGAGGGACAGCGAGACGGCCGCAAGTGCCCCAGTCGCCAGCTGCGGCCTCCACAGCGGGGCGCCCGTCAGCTTGGGCACGATGTGGAACGCAGCTCCGAGCAGCCCCAGCGACAGCCATCCGTACACGATCGCGTTCAGCGCCATGGGTCGAACGCGGCCGTAGGTCAGGAAGGCAACGCCGTTATCGAGATCGGGCCAAACCAGCTGTAGGAAGTTGAGCGCCAGCAGCACGCCACCGACCACAGCGAATACAGCAGACACCATCAGATAGCGATGAGCGACGGCCCGACGGGTGGTCGCCTCGATCTCCGTGGTCACTCGACTGGTTCCTTCCCTCGGGCGGCGAGCTTAATTGTCACGACCC
>JAZFSG010000103.1:0-8803 GCA_036446035.1 Acidimicrobiia bacterium
ACGACATGTTCAACTCTCGAGGCACCAACCTGCTCGCCGTAGCCAACGGGACGGTTCGCCTAACCAACGGCGGCCTCGGTGGCATCGGCGTCTGGCTGAACTCCGACTACGGCGCCAACTTCTACTACGCCCATCTCGACGGTTGGCCCAATGGCCTGGAAACCGGTGACCGCGTTGACGTTGGGCAGGTCGTTGGTTACCTCGGGGATTCGGGCAACGCCAGAGGGGGAAGCCCTCATCTTCATTTCCAGATCCACCCCGGCGGAGGGTCCGCGGTCAATCCGTATCCCGCCAATGCCGCCGTGTGTCGCTAGAAAGGCACCATGACAGAGAAACATCCCGCGCGGCGCATCGACCAGATCAAGGACGCCAACTTCATGAGCGACCTCGAGACGATGCCGATGGAAGAGCTGCGCTCCAAGCGCTCCATGTGCGACAGCCTCGATAAGGAGTACGCCTACTACAGACGGATGTTGCATGGGCGCCTCGATTTGCTCTCGTTCGAGCTGCGTCGTCGCAACGGCGAAGAAGAGCGCAGCCTGATCGATGCTCTGCCCGAGATCCTGTCTGGGCCTCACGGGGATCCCAATCCCGGCGCCCGTCCTATGGGCGTAGAGCTCCCAGACATTCCCGACATCGGGAGGAGGGATCTTGACAGGGTCATGGGCGACGACTTCGTCAGCCACATCGGAGACTTCAACGACGCCGAGCTGGAGGACATCCGACGTGACCTGGCCGAGGCTGAACGACTCCTCTCCGACGACCGTCGCGTGGTTTTCGAGAACTACGACAAGCTGCAGGCCGAGATGGCCCGTCGATACCGCGAGGGCCTTGCCGATCCGAGCGAGCTGATCTCTGGGGTCTGAGGCCGTCCTCGCCCGGTGCTTTCGCTCCGGGATGGTTGAGTCCGTTCACACCGGACACGCTGTCGTAGTTGACCCACAGGGAACCATCGTGCAGGGGTGGGGTGACCTCGCGGAGCCGTTCTATCTCCGCTCGGCGGCCAAACCCTTCCAAGCCGCCGTCTCCCAGGCCAACGGAGCCAACCTGTCACCGCGTCAGTTGGCTGTGGCCTGCTCCAGCCACAACGGCGAGCCGGTGCACGTTGCCTTGGTCGAAGCGATGCTGGCGGAGGTCGACCTGAGCTCAACAGATCTCCTGTGCCCACCGGACTGGCCGATGGGCGCCGTCGCGGCACGGCGGGTCACGGAGAAGCGGCGCGCCTATCACAACTGCTCAGGGAAACACGCCGCCATGCTGCGGGCCTGCGTTTCCTCAGGCTGGCCGCTCGACTACACCCGTGCCGACCACCCTCTACAGGAGCAGATCTACAGCTTCGTGGGCGAGGTCACCGGAGTCGACCCGATGCCGAGCGGCGTCGACGGCTGTGGGGTCCCGACGCTGCGAACAACGACTGCAGGCCTGGGCCGTGCCTTCGCCCGGCTGGCGACCGACCCCGAGCTGAAGGCGGTTGCCACCGCCATGCACCGCTACCCCTACCTGACGGCGGGGACGGACAGAGCTGAGGCCACCATCGCCGTTGCGGTCGATGCCGCCGTGAAGGGCGGGGCCAAGGGATGTCTCGGCGTCGCCGTTATCGGCCAGTACGGCATCGCCGCCAAGTCCACCGATGGGTTGAACGCCCCCGCCGAGATCGCTGTCATCGAGGGCCTGGCCCGTGTCGGCATGCTGACCTCGGCCATGGACCGCGCTCTTGTCGAGCAGCGCTATCCGACCGTGTACGGCGGTGGCGGTCCGGTGGGGCGCTACGAGTCCGGCCTGTCGTGAGCGTTCGACAGCTTCTCGAACAGACCACCGCATCTTGGATCGAAGACCCGAGCTCAGACGTCGAGTGGGGTGGCGAGCATGAAGGGCGCTGGGGGGTGCGCATGCGACAGCAGGTTCGCGGCTTCACCACGGTGTGGTTCGACATCGGAGATCGCACGCTCGGCTACGAGGCGTACGTCGTTCCGCCGCCTCCCCACGATCGCGAGGAGGTCTACCGCCAGTGCCTCCTCAGGAACCAGCGAGGCTGGCGGGTGCACTTCGCTCTCGATCCCGAGGGAGGCGTCTACGTCCGGGGGAGGGCGTCGCTGGTTTCGATCGACGGCGCAGAGCTCGACGCCATCCTCGGCGCGGTCTACGAAGCGGTCGAGCTGTCATTCGGTTCATTGATCCGTGCCGGTTTCGCGTCGGAGCGCGAAAAGAAGTCCTGAAAATCCACATATCTACAGCCCCTGTGCATAAGGGCCTGTGGATAGGTGTGGGTATGTGGACCGATCTGCCCAACTAACCGCAACCGTGTGGACTGACGTCAGCAACGGTTTCGCGAGGCGGCCCTGACCGCGAAAGCGCGACCTCGGAGGGTCCTTGACTGGCCACCGGCGAGTGCCATATCTTCGGCTTCGCAGCAAGGCCCAAGGTGCCTAAGGCAGACCACCCTCGTTCGGGGAAGTGCGGGGAGGGGAACGCCAGGTTCCTTGGGCCTTGATGTATTTCTAGTGGCAGACGTCCTCTAAGGTTCGCGCATGACCGATCAGGCCGACCGCTGTCGACTCTTCCTGGACCTGCACCACGTCGACGCGCCATTGCTGCTTCCCAACCCCTGGGACGTTGGTTCCGCCAAGCTTCTCACCCACCTCGGCTTCAAGGCACTGGCGACGACGAGCGCCGGTCATGCCGCCACCCTCGGCCGACTCGATGGAGGTGTGAGTCGGGACGAAGCCCTGGAGCACGCCACCCTCATCGCCGGAGCCACGGAGCTGCCGGTGAGCGCAGACTTCGAGAACGGCTTCGCCGCAGAACCGGAAGTCGTCGCGGCCAACGTTCGGCTGGCTGCGGAGACCGGACTTGCTGGCCTCTCGATCGAGGACTACAGCCGCCATGACGACGACCCCATCTATGACATCGGGTTGGCGACGGCCCGCGTCGAGGCCGCTGCCGAGGCCGCTCACGGAGGAGAAGCCAGACTCGTTCTGACCGCCCGCGCCGAGAACTATCTACACGACAGGCCCGATGTGACAGACACCATCGCTCGGCTACAAGCGTTCCAAGAGGCCGGAGCTGATGTGCTCTACGCGCCGTGGATCGTTGACCCGGCCGAGATCAAAGCGGTCGTCGAGTCAGTCGACCTACCGCTGAACGTCCTGGCCCGTCCCGATGGCCCGACGGTCTCCGAGCTGGCCGCCCTCGGCGTGGCGAGAGTCTCGGTGGGCGGTGCCTTGTCCCTGGCGGCATTGGCTGCGCTGAATCGGGCGGCATCCGAGTTCCTGGACCATGGGACCTACGACTTCTTCGGCGAGGTCGCAGAGGGGTCCGCTGTCAGGGACGCCGCTTTCGAGGTCTAGCTCAGCGATCGTCGTCGCGGCGGGCGTTGATCTTGGACAGCGATGTGAACCACCAAGTCGCCAACGCCAACCCGGCAACCCCCACACCAACGGCGACGGCGCCGATGGTCAGCACCTGCGGCGTGCGTCGCACGAGGGCTGCCAAACCAAGCCAGATGGCAGTAGCCGACGGAATGATCAGCAGCACGATGGTCTTCTTGGACGCGTGGAAAGCTGTTTCGAGACCCTGGGTCATTGGGAAAGTCTATCGCTCGACCGCTGCGGTGAATTCACGCCGCCGAGCACCCTGGGCGGCCGTGGTGCCGATTGACCCCAATATCGGCCTTTCGTCGTATAGCTTTGCGGGGACCGCAGCAGTCGGCACGGCGCCGCTACCTAGGAGAAACCATGAACAAGGAAGACCTCGTCAGCACGATCGCGGAGCAAACCGGCGTGGCCAAGACCGATGTCGACAAGACGATCGCTGGCATGTTCGATGTAGTAGCCGGACACGTTTCGCACAGCGACGACAAGATCACGATCCCCGGCTGGCTCTCATTCGAGCGCACCTACCGCCAGGCTCGCAAGGGTCGCAACCCTCGCACCGGCGAAGCGCTCGACATAGCGGCCACCCATGCCGTCAAGGTTTCGGCAGGCTCCAAGCTCAAGAAGGCTGCCAAAGGGATCTAAGCCTCGCTGACCAGGGCTCCCGTCTTGGGGGCCGCGACCGGGTCATCAGTCGACCACGGGAAGTTGATCCACTTGTCGGTGCGGCGCCACACATAGCTGCTCTTGATGACGGACGGCGGCTTCTCGTAGAGCACTGCGGTCCTGGCGTCGCGCACCTTGCCTGAGACGAACTCGTGAACCTTGGCCAAGGTATGGCCGGTGTCCGCGACGTCATCGACGATCAGGATGTCGGAGTCCTCGAGATCTACAAGCTCGAGATACGGAGGCAGGATCACCGGGACGTCGAGTCGCTCCTCCACCCCGGTGTAGTACTCCACGTTCATGACGTAGGTGTTCTTGATGGAGAGGGCGTATCCGAGCGAACCAGCCGGGATCAGGCCGCCCCTGGCGATGCCGAGGATGATGTCGGCCTGATACCCGTCATCGGCGATCTGGGTGGCGAGCTGGCGGACGGCTGTTCCGTAGCCCTCCCAGGTGAGAATCTCTCGCTCCATGGCTAGAAGTTAGTGCACTCGGAGCAGGCTCGAGTCGCCCTACTCCTCCAGCAGCTGGTCGAAAGACGGTCTGACCACGTCCGGGAGGTCGCGGCGCATCTCCTCGACCGCCTTCGTGGCCTCTCCCTTCAGGCCTGCCACCCGCGTCTCGGCGTCCGCCAGCAGGCGGCGCATCCGCTTGACTTGATGATCGAGCCGATCAACCTCCCCTCGCAACCGCAGGATCTGCTTGACGCCCTCGAGGTTGACGCCGGCGCTGGTGAGCTGCTGAATGAGCTTCATTCGCAGGATGTCCTCGTCGGAATAGCGGCGGGTGCCGCCAGGTGTGCGATGCGGGCTGAGCAACCCGCGGCTCTCGTAGATCCGAAGGGTCTGGGGATGAACGCCGGTAAGCCGGGCGGCTACCGATATCACGTAGAGCGCTTCTTCTGTCATGTCACTCCTAGGTGGCCGCGTGGGTTGCGCTTCTCTTCGTAGCGGCGGAGCTGTTCCAGTAGCTCCTTCTCCTCGTCATCGAGCTGCGGAGGCACCTCGACCGCCACCTTCACCAGCAGGTCGCCCTGGCGGGCACTGGCGGTCACTCCCTTGCCCTTGACGCGAAACGTCTTGCCCGTGCTCGTCCCCGCGGGGATCTTCAGGCGGACGCTGCCATCAAGAGTCGGCACGGCGATCTCGGCGCCGAGGGTGGCTTCGGTGTAGGAGATGGGCACAGTCACCTGGAGGTCGGCGCCGCGGCGACCGAAGATGGGGTGCCCGGCAACCTTGACGCGAACGTACAGGTCCCCCGCAGGGCCACCGTTGTAGCCAGGCCCTCCCTTGCCCCTCACCTTGACCGTGGCTCCGTCTGCCACTCCGGCGGGGATCTTGACCTTGGTGCTGGCGCCGTTTACCGAAACCACCTCGGTGGCACCGGTGATGGCCTCGTGGAAGCTCAGGCTGACATCTGTGGACAGGTCCTGGCCGGCAGCGGCGCGCGGTCCGCCGCCGCCGAACATCGAGCCCAGCAGGTCGTTTATGTCGCCGCCGCCCCCACCGAACAGGTCCCCCAGGTCCTCCATGCGGACGTACTGAGCGCCACCGCCGGGACCGCCGACGAACTCACCCCTGGCGAAGGAGTCACGGAACTGGTCGTACTCCTTGCGCTGCGCGGCGTCCCCGATGACCTCGTACGCCTCGTTGATGTCCTTGAACTTGGCCTCGGCGGCTGCGTTCTCGGGGTTGGCGTCGGGGTGGTGCTTCTGCGCCAGCTTGCGGAAGGCCTTCTTGATTTCCTTGGGGCTGGCCGTGCGGGAGACGCCAAGGACCGAGTAGTAGTCCTTGTCGGCCCACTCCCTACGCATGGTCGACCGCGACGAGCGCCGGCCGGATCAACCGCCCCCGCAGCGTGTAGCCGCGGCGCAGCTCTTCGCTGACGACCAGATGAGCGCCGGCGTCGGGCGGCGCCTGTGCCGCTTCGTGCACCGTTGGGTCGAAAGGCTCACCTATAGCCGCGATGGGTTCGAGCCCCTCTTTGGCCAGAACCGATACCAGCAGTTCGTAGGTACTCCACATGCCGGCAAGCAGCTTCTCTTCGGCTGGGGTTTGCGCCTCGTGTGTGAACGCAGCCTCGAAGCTGTCGACAACGGCCAACATCTCCAGGACGACTCGTTCCGAGGCGCGCTCGACGATGTCGACCTGATCGCGTTGCACTCGCTTGCGATAGTTGTCGAACTCCGCCGCCACCCGCTGCAGGTCGGCGAAGACCGTCTGCGCCGCCTGGCGCTCCTCGGCCAATTGACCGAGGAGCTGTTCGTTGGCGGCAGCAGGGTCGCCGGGGAGGCCAGCGTCGTCTATGAGCTCGCCTTCGACGACCTTGCCCTCGATTACCTCGTCCTCGGAGCTCACGAGTCCTCGCCTTCGTCGACGATCTCGCCTTCGACAACGTCGTCGCCACCCTCGGGCGCTGCCGACTCGGTTGCCTGGGTCTCGGCGTAGATCTTCTCGCCGAGCTTCTGGGAAGCGGTGAGCAGCTCCTGGGTCTTGGATGTCATTGCCTCTGCAGATGCATCCTCGTCCTCGAGGAGCTTCTTCAGGTCAGCCATGGCATCGTCGATCGGCTGGCGCTCGCCCTCGTCAAGCTTGTCGCCATGCTCGGCGAGCTGCTTGCCCATCTGATAGACAGCGTTGTCCGCCTGGTTGCGGGCATCAGCCTTCTCCCTGCGGACGTGGTCCTCGGACGCATGGTCCTCGGCGTCCTTGACCATCTGGTCGATCTCTTCGGGTGAGAGCGCAGTGCCACCGGTGAGGGTGACGGACTGGCTCTTGCCAGTGCCGAGGTCCTTGGCCGACACTGACACGATGCCGTTGGCGTCGATGTCGAAGGTGACCTCGATCTGCGGCATGCCTCGTGGCGCCGGCGGGATGTCAGTCAACTTGAAGCGACCGAGGGACTTGTTACCAACAGCCATCTCCCGTTCGCCCTGCAGCACGTTGATCTCGACCTCCGGCTGGTTATCGGCAGCCGTGGTGAAGATCTCCGCCCTACGGGTGGGGATCGTGGTGTTGCGCTCGATCATATTGGTGGCCACCCCGCCCATCGTCTCGATGGACAGTGTCAACGGAGTGACGTCGAGGAGCAGGATGTCCTTGACATCGCCCTTGAGGACGCCGGCCTGCAACGCAGCGCCGAGCGCCACGACCTCGTCTGGGTTGACGCCCTTGTGGGGCTCCTTGCCGGCGAGCTCGGTGACGAGTTCGAGGACCGCAGGCATACGCGTCGAGCCACCGACCAGGATGATGTGGTCGATGTCCGACACCGAGAGCCCGGCGTCCTTGACGGCCTGCTTGAAGGGAGCCTTCACGGCTTCCAGCAAGTCCTCGGTCATCTTGTGGAACTCGGAACGCTTCAGGGTCTTCTGCATGTGCAGTGGTCCGTCCGGCGTAGCCGTCAGGAACGGAAGGTTGATCTCCGTCTCGGGCACCGACGACAGGTCGATCTTGGCCTTCTCGGCTGCCTCCTTTAGGCGCTGCAGGGCCATGGCGTCCTTGGACAGGTCGACACCCGACTCGTTCTTGAACTCGGTGATCAGCCAGTCGATGACCCGCTGGTCCCAGTCGTCGCCTCCGAGCGAGGTGTTGCCTGAGGTCGACTTGACCTCGAATACGCCTTCGCCGATCTCGAGAACGGAGACGTCGAACGTGCCTCCGCCGAGGTCGAAGACGAGGATCGTCTGGTCCTGGCCTTCCTTGTCGAGGCCGTAGGCCAGAGACGCCGCCGTCGGCTCGTTGATGATTCGCAGCACTTCAAGTCCTGCGATTTGGCCGGCCTCCTTGGTGGCCTGGCGCTGAGCGTCGCCGAAGTAGGCGGGGACCGTGATGACCGCCTCGGTCACCTCTAGGCCCAAGTAGGCCTCGGCGTCGCGCTTCAGCTTCTGCAGGATGCGCGCCGAGATCTCCTGGGCGCTGTAGTCCTTGTCGTCTGCGTTGATCTTCCAGTCAGTGCCCATGTGGCGCTTGACGGAGCGCACGGTGCGCTCGGGATTGGTGATGGCCTGGCGCTTCGCCACTTCTCCGACGAGGACCTCGCCCTGCTTGGAAAAGGCGACCACCGATGGGGTGGTGCGATGACCTTCTGCGTTGGCCACGACTTCGGGGGTTGCCCCCTCCATAACGGCCAGAACTGAGTTGGTGGTACCGAGGTCGATACCTACTGCTCGTCCCATAGTCTTACTCTCCTTGTATCTATTTTCTAAGTCATTATACCACCTATAACCTGAGTCACATAGACTTAGATTCCTGATTTCTTGGGAAATGCTCAGAACTACAGGCGTGTAGTTCTAGCCTCACCGCCATGGCAAGGAGACGTCGAATTGAGAGGTCCAAAGATGGGTGGACGCCGCGGCGCACCCCAAGCCGAGGTCGGCGTCCTGCCTCGGCCCCGGATTTCACCCGACCGCATGCCGGAGCCCCGCGGGGCTAGGTAGCCCCGGCGCCCTCGATCGGTTCCCAGCCGATGCCATCAGGATTTGTGACGAGAGCGAAGCGACCGTGCTCCAATCGGAGACCGACTCGACGTTCCCCCCGGCGGCCTCGAACCCGCAGAGGACGAGGCCGAGGAAGACACGCTTGGTGGCGAGCCTCTCTTCGGACCTGGTGCTGCCAACCCCAATGAGGCTGGGATCGTGAGAATGCGGCCGAACGGCAAGCAGATCGCTAGGCAGTCTCGGCCAGGGCCCGTTTGATCAACTCGTGATGGCATTGCCGCACGTTGTCGACGTTCACCTCAGCAATGCCCAAGTTCACCCAGGCCGGTAG
>JAZFSG010000104.1:0-21524 GCA_036446035.1 Acidimicrobiia bacterium
GAGGTCGAGCTCATCGCTCCCATCGCCATGGATGAGGGCTTGCGCTTTGCCATCCGTGAGGGTGGACGCACTGTCGGCGCCGGTCGCGTGACGAAGATCCTCGAGTAGGAACAGAAAGCAGTACAGAGATGGCTTCCGACAAGCGACCGACGCTCAACCTGGCGTGCGAAGACTGCAAGCGCCGCAACTATGTGACGGTCAAGAATCGATCGAACACCCAGGATCGTTTGGAGCTGAAGAAGTTCTGCCCGTGGTGTCGCCATCACACGCTGCATCGCGAGCACCGCTAGGCCTGCTTGAGCGCCCTTGCCGCCGACAGCTTCGGGCCGGTTTCACACAGCGTTACGCCACAGCGTGTCGCCGCGTTCGTAGCGGCTACTGGCGATGATGCTGAGCGCTGGGTAGATCACGCACCTCCCGGATACGCGGCCGTGGGCCTGCTGACGGTCGCCGGGCAGTTGTTGTCGGCGGCGATGGTGGACTTTCCGGCGATCGTTCACACGAAACAGCGGTTCCGTTGGGAGGGTCCGTTGGCCGTCGGCTCCGATGTTGAGGTGACCGGGAAGGTGTCGAGCATCAGGGAACGATCCGGCATGACGATGGTCGACTTCGTGGCCGCGGTTCCGGGGTGGATGACATCAACATCGAGCTTCCTCATGTCGGCTGTCGTCGGCGGAGACAGCCCCGAGTTGGCCGAGCCTCCGCCCACCGACAGGGCAGCGACCGAGATCCCGCTGCCCGAGCCGGTCCCTGCGGCTGGGCAGGACCTGGCGGCTCTCGTCAAGTCGGCAAGCCGGCGAGACATCCTCCAGTACGCCGCGGCCTCTGGCGACTGGAATCCGATTCACTGGGATCACGCCTCGGCGGCGGCCGTCGGCCTTGGGGGAGTTGTCGCGCACGGCCTCCTGGCGGCGGCCTGGCTGGCCCAGGCTGGAGCCAGGTACTCGTTGCGAGCCGACCCCCTCGCCTCCATCGACATTCGCTTTCGCCAGCCGTTGCGTCCCGGCGACGCCGCGCTCGTCGGCGGAACCGCGTTGGAGTTGACACCACTCGTGCTCGAGTTGTCGCTTATGGTCGGGGCCGATGCTTTGGTCACGGCAAGCGCCCAAGTGAATGAGTAACGACATGACGCTCCGCGGGGTCGAACCCTCAGGTGAGGAAGAACTGGTGCGCAGGGCCTGTCTCGGTGACGAGCAGGCTTTCAGCGCCCTGGTGAGAGGCCATCAGAACGACGTGTTCACACTCGCAAACCGACTGTTAGGGAACCGGGACCTTGCCGCCGACGTGGCGCAGGAATCCTTCATCCGGGCCTGGAAGGCTATGCCCAACTTCAGGGGCGACGCCAAGTTCTCGACCTGGATGCACCGCATCACCGTCAACACAGCGTGGACCTGGCGCGAGCGCGCCAAGCGCAAGGCGACCTACAGCCTCGACGACGCGTTCGACATAGCCGATGAGCATCAGCTGACCCCTGAGCGCGCCGGAGAGCGCGCCGAGCTGCGATCGCTGATAGGCGCCCACATGTTGGCACTCCCTGCGAGCCTGCGAGCAGTGGTCGTGCTGAAGGACGTCTACGGGTGGTCGCACCAGGAAATCGCTGACGAGCTCGACATCACCATTTCCGCTGCCAAGGTTCGCCTGCACAGGGCCCGCGCTCGACTCCGCCGTGTCCTGGAAGAGGCGTCATGAGACTGCTCCACCACATCGCTCAGCGCGGCATGCCGTCCCTTGTTGACAGAGAGGCCCGCGGCCAGCTCAAGGAGCACATTGACAGCTGCATCAGCTGTCAAGCAGAGGCCTCCCGCTATCGGTCGCTGTCGCGGATCATCGGGAGTTTCTCCTCAGAGACATACGAGCCGCCGTTCGATCTTGTACCCGGGGTGATGGCCTCACTCGATAGGCCATATCACGAGGCCAAGCGCCGGGTTAAGGCCGGTGCTGCGGCCGGGGCCGCCGTTGCCGTTGCCGGAGCGGTCGTCATTGCTCGGTTGGTACGCCGCCGAGCTGCGTGACCCGTTTCGTCGGCCTAACATTGGCGATGGCTCGCCCATATACTCCCTCGGTTTCTAGGGGCGTAGCTCAATTTGGCTAGAGCGCTGGTCTCCAAAACCAGAGGTTGTGGGTTCGAGTCCCGCCGCCCCTGCTCGGCCCGTAGGAGGGCGTCGTGAGTAACCGACAGATCCGACGGATCACTGAAAAGGAAGAGCGTCGCAGCAAAGGCAAGCGGCCAGATAAGCGCGCCGGAAAAGACCGGGCGAGCCTGCGTGAATTCCTCAGCGAGGTGCGCCAGGAGCTGAAGCGTGTTTCCTGGCCGAGTCGAGAAGAGCTCATCACCTTTACCGCTGTGACTCTCATCACCACCGTTTCGCTAACACTTCTCGTCTTCGGAATGGACATCGTCTTCAAGAAGACGATCCTTGAACTGATCAGGAATCTCTAATGGCCGACCTCCAGGACCTGCTTGCCGGCGTGACTAAGGCCGGCGAAGAACCGACCGACCCCACCGAAGAAGCTGCGGCCGAGGACGCGGCGACTGTGGAAGAAGAAGTCGAAACTGCAGACGAGCAGACGGCCGAGAGCCTCGAAGAGGTCGTCGCCGTAGTCGATGAAGAGCGCGTCATCGACTCGCCGCTGGCTGCGGCCCTCAGCGCGGCGTTCTCCAAATCCGAGCCCGAGCCAGAGCCCGAGCCCGAGGGGGTCGTCGAAGCCGAGCCAGAAGTCGTCGTTGAGACACCAACAGAAGCTCCCGCCGCCGAAGCGAGCGACGATTCACACGACGAAGATGACGAAGACGATGCCACGGCCGAAGGCGCAGCCGCCACCCCTGTCGTGGGGCCATACGACCTCCCCGGGGCCTGGTTCGTGATCCATTCGTACTCGGGCTATGAGAACAAGGTCAAGGCCAACCTGGAATCTCGGATCAGCTCGATGCACATGGAGGACCAGATCTTCGATGTCGTCATTCCGATGGAAGATGTCATCGAGTTCAAGGGCGGTCGCAAGGTGACCGTGAAGAAGAAGGTGTTCCCTGGCTACATCCTGGTCCGCCTCTACATGGACGACGACGCCTGGTTCGTGGTGCGCAACACGCCGGGCGTGACCGGGTTCGTTGGCTCCGGCACCAAGCCGACTCCGCTCTCGAGGCGAGAGGTCGAGCGCATCCTCGGCGTCGCCAAGGCCGAGGAGGGCGAGAAGAAGAAGGAGCCCCGCTTCAAGCCGGAGTGGGAGGTCGGAGAGACCGTCCGCGTGGTCGAAGGACCCTTTGCCGACTTCAACGGACTCATCGAGGACATCAACATCGATCAGCAGAAGGTCCGCGTCCTCGTGGACATCTTCGGCCGTGAGACACCGGTCGAGCTCAGCTTCGAACAGATCCAGAAGTACTAGAGGTAAGCGATGGCCAAGAATATCTCAACCGTTATCAAGCTGCAGATTCCTGCCGGTCAGGCGAGCCCGGCGCCTCCCGTTGGTCCGGCCCTCGGCCAATACGGACTCAACATCATGGACTTCGTCAATGCCTATAACCAGGCGACGCAGAGCCAGACCGGGACCATCGTTCCCGTAGAGATCACGGTCTACGAAGACCGAAGCTTCAGCTTCATCACCAAGACGCCCCCTGCAGCCGTGCTTCTCCGTCAAGCAGCCAAGATCCCCAAGGGCTCGCCAGAGTCCAATCGCCAGAAGGTGGGATTTGTGACGAGGGCGCAGGTCCGCGACATCGCCGAGATCAAGATGCCCGACCTCAATGCCAACGACGTTGAGGCGGCGATGAAGATCGTCGAGGGTACGGCCCGCTCGATGGGTCTGCTGATCGAGGGCGAAGCCGACTTGAGCGTCATTCAGACGATTGAAGAGGAACCGGTAGCAAGCGAGTAGATCCGAGCGTGGGAGGCTGACAAGCCGTTTGCACCACGAGGAGGCAACGATGGGCAAGAGGTTCAAGACGGCGGCGGCTAGCTATGACAGCGAGGCCACTTTCGCCCCGACCCAAGCGGTCGACATGGTCAAGGAGATGGCGTTCGCCAAGTTCGATGAATCGGTCGACGCCGTGTTCTTCCTTGGCATCGACCCCAAGAACGCCGATCAAGCAGTTCGAGGAACCGTGTCTCTGCCACACGGCACCGGCAAGTCCCTTCGCATCGCCGTGTTCGCCGAAGGCGATACCGCCAAAGCGGCGACCGAGGTAGGTGCCGACATCGTTGGCGGCAAGGAGCTCGCTACGGAAATCGCTGGCGGTCGAGATCTCGACTTCGATCTGGTGATAGCGGCTCCCGAGTTCATGTCCGAGGTTGGCAAGCTGGGCAAGGTGCTCGGACCGCGCGGGCTGATGCCCAACCCCAAGGCGGGAACCGTCACCCCCGATGTGGCCAAGGCCGTCCAGGAGTTCAAGGCAGGCAAGGTCGAGTACCGCAACGATCGCTACGGCAACGTCCACGTGTCGGTTGGCAGGATCTCGTTCCAGCCAGACCAGCTCCGGGCCAATCTGGCCACCATCACCGACGAGGTCTTGCGCGCCAAGCCCGCCTCGACCAAAGGCCGCTATGTCAAGCGGCTGACCCTGTCCTCCACGATGGGCCCTGGGGTCCACATCGACACCGGTGCCCTCGACGAACTAGTGGAAACCGTTCGGTGAGCTGGCTCATCAAGCGTCTGGACGACCCAGACGAGACGACCCACTTCGAGAAGGGGAAGATCGACGTGGTGCGACTCGCGGACACCGTCGTCGGGCGCGCCACCTACGAGCCGGGCTGGAAGTGGTCGCAGCATGCCGGCGAGGGCCTCTGTGACGTGTCGCATGTCGTGATGGTGCTCGAGGGTCGCAACCGGGTGACGATGGCCGACGGCTCTAGCTTCGTCATGGGGCCCGGAGACATCGTCTGGGTGGCCCCAGGCCATGACAGCGAGGTGGTTGGGGACGAGCCGTATGTCTCGCTCCACTTCGAGGGCACCGAGGAGTACGCCTCCTGATCCCAGGTCTTCGACGCGGACGGCCATAAGAAAAGGACCCCGCCATCGGGGCCCTTTTCAGATCGCGAGCAGTTTCTAGAGACCCATCTCCCCGGCAACGGGCAGCCAGCCGGCTTCACCGAACAGGAACGAGGTGTCAGCCGTTCCCGTCGTGTTGGTGTTGCGCAGGTAGAAGGTTGCGTCGGAATCACGGAACAGGGCGACGGTGTCGACGCCGTCCGTTGTCCAGTCGCCTGCAACCATCTTGTCGCTGGGGTCACCGAAGATGAGCTTCATATCGGCATTGCCAGTCGTGTGGCTGAGCTTCAGGAAGACCTCGCCTGTCGAGATCCGCTGGAGCCCGATGGTCTCGACGCCGTTGGCGTCGAAGTCGCCAACGAATGCCATGTCGCCGAAGTCTCCGAACAAGTATGTCTTGCTCGGAGCCACGGCACCCATCGTGTTCCACACCATGACCTTGTTCTCAGCAGGGCGGTACAGGCCAACGGTGTCGAACCCGTTGCCGTCCCAGTCTCCTGCCAGGACGATGTCTCCCAGCTGGCCGAAGGAGAAGTCCATCTCGGCCATGCCGGTCGCCACAGAGTTCGTGCCATAGAAGTGGCCGGCGCCGCCGTCGGTCGGCGGTCGCCAGACACCCGGTGTCTCGACGCCGTCGCCGTCCCAGTCACCGACCAACGGGTGGTCGCCAGGATCGCCGAAGGTTACGGACATCGTTGTCCCGTCGCCCTTGCGCAAGTGCCATTCCCCACTCGCCGGGTTGAACAGACCAAGGTTGTGGGCGTTGTCCGGCTCCACAACGATCGGGTTCACAACGAGCATGACTGTCGTCTCTGCGGAGTCGAGCTCACCGTCGTTCGCAACGTATGTGAACGAGTCGGCTTCCGAAGTCGAGCCGTCGTGCACATATACGAAGGTGCCGTCGGCGTCGAAGAAGATGTTCCCGTGTGATGGGTTGCTCGTCTTTCGCGCCGTCAGCGTGTTGTCATCGACGTCGGTGTCGTTGTCGAGTACACCGTTCTGGAAGAGCGTTGCGCCCTTGTCGAGCGAGTACTCGTCGGCGACGCCGACGGGCCTGCTGTTGTCCAGCGTGAAGCCCGCACTCGTCGTATCTTCCATGCTGGCCTCATCATTGGTGACAATGGACGTCACTTCGTTGGTCAGCGTCGGACCCTGAGCGTCCTCGTCCACGGTTACGTCGTAGCTGAATGTGATCGGATCGCCCGAGGGCACGAGGTCGAAGCAGATCTGGTCGCCGTCTGCCAGCACCCCGGTCAGGAGCTCGAAGTTGGCAAAGGCCGTCGCCGTGTCGCCGGCGGCGTTCTCCACACCGATCGTGCTCGGCCCAAACGCATCCACCAGCCCCTGGTCGATGTTGTCGTAGGCGAAGATGATCTCCGGGAAGTCGGGATCGACGACGCCCCACACAACGATGTTCATGTCGAGCACCGGCGGGCTACCACCAAACAACTCGAGGTTGTCGTACTCGACGATCGACACCCCAGGACCCGCCGTTGCCAGCGTTACACCCTGGTTGCTCGGAGCGTCGTAGAACAGCTCGAAGTCCTGCCAGAAGCCTGCAGCCACGTTGTTCGGCGGATCGGCGTTCGGCAGCGTCTGGGCCAGCCAGGGCGCTCCTGCGTAGTGGGTCCCGGCGTCGAAGATGGCGAAACCGTCGTCAGCGAGGTCGAGACCTGCATAGTCGGTGCCAAAGAAGTCGATCCCGTCCTGACCCCCGAACGCGTTGAACGTGACCGTGTCGCCAACGATGCCCGGGTCGGTTAGGAAGCTGGCCAGGTCTTCCAGGTCGACGTACCCGCCGAAGCCGGTATCACAGAATGGGTTGGTCGCTGGAGTGCTCACTTCATAGCCGGGAGCCGGTACAACTTGCGTGCCGCTCCACGTGACCACGCCCCCGTCGTGGGTGGCCCCGTTGGTGGCTGAACCATCCACATAGGTCAGCCCCTCGGGAAGGGTGTCGGTGATCGTGTAGTCCTGATCCGCATGGGTCACGTTGGACTCAATGGTGACTTCGTAGGTCAGCGTGTCGCCCACATCACCCGAATCGGGTGTCACCGTCTTGGTGACGTCGTTCGGATGGCGTTCGACGTCGACCGTGATCTGGCCGATATTGCCGGGCGCCGCCGCCGAGCTCCCCAGAGTGAACGAACCGTAGGCGCGGTCGCCGGCCTCGAGAGCAGGCTCGTTCCACGCCACAGTGAGGTCGTACGGAGTTGCCTCCGGCACCGCCGCCGGGCCGGTAACCGTCATGTTCCCGGCGTCACCCGCCACGACTGCGTAGTCGAAGGTGATGGCGTCCGGCGGCGTACCCGACTCTTCCCAGTTCTGGACAAGGATCCACCAGTCGCCCGCCGCCGGATCCGCGATGTCGCAGTACTCGGCGGCGCTTCCGGTCGCGCTGACGCAGACTTCGGTTGCCGCGCCAGGCGTGCTACCCGTTCCTACGAACAGGTCGACGTCTGGCGCTTCCGAGTCGAAGGTCTGCGCCACTAGACGAGTGGCGCCTGCAGGCACCGAGACGACGACCGAGTGGGTCGTGCCGTCGTCGAGGTTGTCATAAGGATCGCCGTTGGTCGGATCGACGCTGAGGCTGAGAACCTCTTGGGTTCCGATCGTTAGCCCGGTCGTCTCGATCGTCAGGTCGGTGATCTCGATGGCCGTTAGGTCCTCGAGAAGCTGCGACCCGGCATCGCGTCGTGTCCACACGTCGACGTGCTCGGGGAATACACCCGTCGATGGAGTCACGGCGAGGGGCAGCTTGATATCGGAGCCGGCCCCAGTCGGGGTCAACACCACCTCGCCGAAGGTCCACGTCCCCGATGGCAGTGCCGACACATCGACGTCGATGTCGATGTCTTGCGTGACCCCGTCAGCGATAGTGAACGCCGGCGGAGTCACTGTGATCACGGGCAAGCCGGAGACAGACGCTGTCCACGTCTCCGAACCACCGGTGACGTTCTCAACCGTGCGGGTGAAGCTGCACTCGAGCAGGCATTGGCTGTTGGCCATGCTGGCCAGGTTGAGGGTCTTGGGGTCACCGCCCAGTGACGGGTCGGCAGCCTCGTAGTTGGCGATCGACTCGCCGAAGACAAGACCGGCGCTAGTGGCCGCGGCCAGATCCAGCCGACCGGAGCCCATGTCGAATGGGTCAGCCGCGGTTACGCCGTCTTCCTTGAACAAGGTCGTCGTCGCTGTGGTCATCAACGCCGACTGGATCTGCGCTGGACTCCAGCCGGGGTGCTCGTTCATCATCAGGGCACCTGCGCCGGCCACATGTGGGCTTGCCATCGAGGTTCCACTGTTGAAGCCATGCGACACAACACCACCGATGCCGTCCGCTGCGATGATGTCGACTCCGGGTGCTGTCACCATCGGTGTGATGGTGTCGATCGCCCTGTTGGCACCACGCGAGCTGAACGCAGCCATTGTGTCGCCGTTGAGCGGATCGACGTCCAGCGTTGCGCCCGATATCGTCGCCATATGGCCGGTCCCGGAGGCGAGCCAGGCCTCGAGGACTACGCCGTCGTCGAAGGTGATGTGAACACCAGGCAAGAAGTGGGCGTCGCCGATCTTCTCATCGCCGCTGCCCGGATCATTGGCCAGCACGAATCCTTCGGCACCGCCGGCGAGGACGTTGGCCCCCTTGTCGACACGGGCGATGGTTCCGCGGTCACAAACTACGATCTCGCCGCCTGTCCACGTACCTGCTGGATACGGCTCAAGGCACTGGGCCGGATCGCCGCCGGGGTCGTTGGCGTTCGGGAAGTCGCCTGCATAGACGATCGGTGCGGGGCCGTAACCCACCGTGAAGCCCTTGCCTTCGATATCAGCTGGCGGCGTCGTGTCACCGCCAACCATCGAACCGAGCGTGTTAGGCAGCGCTCGGTCGTGGGTGCTGGCACCAACTGCGGTCAGCCACGGTGCATCGGCCGGCGAGCCGACGGTATCCGCGCCCGGTCCGTTGTTACCGGCAGAGGTGGCAACGAAGATGCCGGCAGCTCTGGCGTTGAGGTAGCCGACCGTGTCGAAGTCCTCCCAGAGATTCGAGGCCCCGTCGGAGCCGATCGAGTAGTTGATGGAGTCGACGCCGTCGAGGATCGCGTCATCGATCGCCGCGGTGAGCGCCGCGCCTGTGCAGCATGCGGCATACGCGATTACGTTGGCATGTGGAGCAACGCCGGCGATGTCGCGCGTGATGGATTGCGGACCGCCGGCGGCGCCGGTGTCGTTGCCGGTGACAGTGACTGCGGTGAGCTTGTTGCCAGCGGCGGTGCTGGCTGTGTGCGAGCCATGACCGTCGTAGTCGGTCGGGTCGCCGCCGTTGACCGTGGCGTAGCCGTGGGCGCCGATCAGCTTGTCATTGCACGGGAAAGTCGGGTCGTAGCTGGGATCGGCAGAGTCACATACGCCCACGTAGACGCCGGCTCCGTTTGGGTTGGTGTGGTCGTAACCGTCTCCGCCGATATCGGCGAAGGACGGATTGAGGGGGTTGATGCCGGTGTCGATGACACCGACGACGCGGCCCTCGCCGCAGTTGTCGACACAGTCTGTCCCCCATAGTCCCGCGGCACCGATCCAGGCCGGGCCGTTGTCGGTGTGTAGCTCGCGCTCAAAATCCCGCTGCACGAAAGCAACCTCGCGCATCTTGGCGATCTCGGAAGCTTCGGCTGGGCTCAGGCGGACGGCGAAGCCGTTGTTACCGGCGACGTAGCGGTAGACGACATCTAGGGAGTGTCCGACGGCGGTCTCCATTGCCGAGAGGGAGGAATCCTGCTGGCCGCGCAGATAATCGACGTAGCGCTGGCTGGCATCGCTCTGGGCGTTGAGAGATCGCGCACCTGTGGTCAGCGGACTGGTAGCAGCCAATCCATTGGCGCCGCCTTCGTAGGTGGCAAGGGGGGCATCGTTGAGGCGAATCAGGTAGAGGCCTGGTCCAGCTGTTTCGCGAAGCAGGCTCTTCGAGAGCTCGGAATTGTGACCGAGGGTTGCTGCCGCCTCAGCGAGGTCGGCAGTGTCGGCTCGCGTCGAAGCCGCCCGCGCCGTGGCAGCGTCTGCTCCGCTTTGGCCACTTACCGGTCCCATGACCGAAAGCAGCAACATCAATGTCGCACTCAGCGTTGTCCAACGACGAATCACGTCAAGCCTCCCGCTTTGCCCTATACATGCCCGGTCGTCGACCCTCTGAGGCCGAAACCGTTTTTCACACTAACCAGCGCGGAGTGGTCGTGCTCGCGAGAGGGTCATTTCCTGGAGGAACCTCGTTGTCATCGTTTCTGGCCCGGAATGTGGTCGACCCGGCTTTACGCCGAACACCGAAAGTGCTTGTATGGGCCCCCGAGGGGTCCTCGGCTTGCGCATCTGGAGTTCACGTGCCAGGTGGGCGGAGTCAGCCGCGATAGCCACTTGAGGCCAGTCCCTACCCTGGCCGGCTATGTAGCGGAGTTGGTCGGATGACACCCTGGCCCGTTGTCCGACGGACAATCTGATTTCGTTGCGAGTCCTGGGCCCCTCGCTTGTATGCAGATGCCTGCAGTATCTGCGCCAATGCCTTTGAGCTTTGGAATCCAGAGGCGGGGGTTACGGACGACGACCTAAGGATGCTCTTTTCGCAGCAGCGCGCTCTGATAGTGCCAGTCGAGGTCGGGGCGAGGGTCGAACCCGTCGAAGGAGAGCACCGTGAATTGCGGCTCGTAGAACGCCCGCATGCGGTCATCGCTCCGAATCGAGTAGAAGCGTTTGGGCTCATAGAAATCGTCCTGCCAGATGCCCTCGCTGTCGTCGCCGCCCCAGGTTCCCGCCCAGAAGAAGCCCGTCGGTTTCAGGACGTGGGAGATCTCGCGCAGAACGTCGGGCAGGTCGACGTCGGCAATGTGCATGAGACAGCTCGCTGCCCACACGCCGTCGAGCGACTCGCTCTCGAATCCGAGATCGGCCATATCTCGAACTTCGGCTTTGACACCCTTGGCGCGGCACAGCTCGATGTTGGCCGGTGCCAGATCGGTGGCGGTGATATCGAACCCCTGGTCGTGGAACCACTTGGCGGTGTGGCCAGCGCCGGCCCCGATCTCCAGCACCCGACCTCCTGTGGGTAAGCGAGACGAGAAGTCCAAGCGGATGTCATCTCGCCACTCAGGCTCACCGTTGGCCTCGCGTTCGTGGGCGTAGGCGTCGTAGGAGGCGGCAAGAGAGGTCAGGATGTCGCCGCGGTCCATCGGGGGAGGGTAGGCAGGCAGCTTTGAGCCTTGGGCTTTGAGCTCTGAGCAAGCAGCTCACGACGAGGCCCAAAGGCCACAGCCCATAGCCCACGGCTTGGGCTCCTGTTTGTTGACGTCTTGCCCGTCACTACTCTGCGGCCCGCACAACCACATACCTCGGCCCGAGACCGGTGGCGTCCGTAAGTCCCCCGCAGGTTGATCCTTTCGGAACTCCCTCGTCTCGCGTCGGGAGTTTTCTCATAAGGAGGATGCGTGGCACTGCAAGACAAGGTCCAGATAGTCGAGGCCATCAAGGCTCAGTTCGACGATGCCGACGCCGTGTTCATCACCGAGTTTGCGGGACTGACCGTTGGACAGCAGCAGGCCTTGCGCCGGGGACTGCGCGAAGGCGACACCGACTACAGGGTGTTAAAGATGTCACTGACGCGGCGTGCCATCGCCGACCTCGACGTTGCCGACGAGCTCGAGGAACTCCTTTTCGGACCGACGGCACTCGCCTTCACCAAGGGTGACCCGGTCGGCGCCGCCAAGACGCTCGAGGCCTTCGGAGCCGAGCACGAGGCCTTGCAGATCAAGGGGATGCTGTTCTCCGGCGAGGTGTTGGCACCCGAGAAGGTCAGCGAGCTGGCTGCCCTGGACACGCGCGAAGTGATGCTCTCCAAGGTCGCCGGCATGCTGGCGGCGCCGATGACCAATATGGCCGGTCTCATGGCTGCGTTCACCCGTAACGCGGCCTCCATGTTCGCCCAGCTGCGCGACAAGTTCGAGGAGCAGGGTGATCCCAACGCCCCCGAGACGACGCCGCCACCCCCGGCGGAGGAAGCGGGCTCCGAGGCAACGGATGCCGATGGGGCAGGGGTGAGCAGCGAGCCGGACGAGGCACCTGCCGACGAGGCCGCAGCCGAAGAAGCACCGGCCGAAGGCGGCGCACCTGCCGAAGAAGATCAAAGACAAGAAGAGGCCGCAGAGGCCACTGAAGACGACGACCAGCCCGAGACTGCTGGCGAGGAGGAATAATGGCCAAGACCACAACCGACGATCTGCTCAAGACCTTCGAGAGCATGACCGTCCTCGAACTCTCCGAGTTCCTCAAGGCATTTGAGGAGAAGTTCGAGGTAACCGCTGCTGCTCCGATGGCTGTTGCCGTCGCCGGTGGCGACGGAGGCGACGCAGCCGCCGAGGAGCAGACCAGCTTCGACGTCGTTCTTGCGGCCGCAGGTGACAAGAAGATCCAGGTCATCAAGGAAGTCCGTAGCCTCACCGGCCTCGGTCTCAAGGAAGCCAAGGACCTCGTCGAGAGCGCCCCGGCCGCCGTCATCGAGGGGGCCGACAAGGACACGGCGGACGCCGCCAAGGCCAAGCTGGAAGAAGCCGGCGCCACCGTCGAAGTCAAGTAGTCGAAAACGCCGAAGACGCCCGGGCGTATTGCCCGGGCGTTGTCGCGCCCTGGGGGCTTACAGCTCCTTCACCAGGGTGACGTCGATGTCGACCTGCTCGAAGCCGAGACGGGTATAGAGAGCGAAGGCGCCTGTCAGGCTGTCGGTGTCCGTTGTCAACGTGGCGTTGTCGAAACCGGCTGCGGCGATGCGACGAATTGACTCGAGGATGAGTGCGGTGGCGACGCCGCGGCGGCGCCATTGACCCCGAACTCCGATGGCTCCCAGGTAGGCCTCGGTGAGCCCTCTCACTGCGACGTCATCTGGCCACACCTGGTTGAGGGAATAGCCAACGACATCATCACCAGCCAAGGCGATGGGGGAGAGGTCTAGTCGGGTGTGACTGTCCGCTATGTAGTGGTGCTGCCAGCCCTTCCAGTCGAGTGGGACCGATCCCCAGTGGTCGAGGAATGCCTCGCTGTGGGCGTCGAAGATGGCGCGTCCTTGCGTCGCCTGATCCCAGTCGGCGATGGTGATGCCGTCAAGGGGTATCGGACCCGGCGCGCCGGCAACGGGCCGGCTCAGCGTCGCGAAGTAGCGAGCGACATGGAATCCATGAGCCTCGAAGCGCGCGATGCGATCCGTGGTGTGAGATGGCGACCATGCTCGCAGCACCCTGTCGAGCCCATCGTCGAGCCCCTCGAGCAGGCCGCTGGCGATTTCGGTGGCCCATTCAATGAGAGCGTCCTCGAGCTGGGAGTGCTCGGGATCGGCGATGGCCCACACCAAGGCCCTCTGCTTGGGAACACCGGTCTGGTTGCGCCGGAAGACCCAGCCGATCCCGCGCATCGTCCCGCTCGAGTTGAGGGCGCAGATAGACCTCGTCGGCAGGTCTCCATCGGGGTCGGTGAGGTCCTGCTCGACCTCGGCACGGTCGCTGCGAAAGGGGAGATCGTGGTGCTCCTCCCATCTGGCGTACATCGCGATGATCTGGTCGAGGTCGTCGGCTTGCAGTGGGCGCCAGGTGTACCCGACCGGGAGATCCATGGGGGAGAAGGTACAGGACGTGGGCTTTCGGCTTAGGACTTCGGGCCCGCGGGCCGGCGTTCACGCTGCAGGTAGCTCATGGCTCAAGGCAGGAGTGTGCAGGCTCCTAGGCGGAAAGCCGAAGCGCCTGGCGCTCCAGACGCTTGACCTCGGTGGCGGGTGAGAGTATGTTGTCCGCAGAACTGAATAGCTTCCCGCGGCTCCAACTTGTGTAGCCCTAGTTGTTCGCGCTACTATTCCTTCCTTCACGCCCCTGGTCAGTCGTCGCGCGCCTGTTTGAGGAGGGAACCGTTGTCCGCTAAGTCCCAGCGTCTCTCGTTCGCCAAAATTCCGGAAGTCTTGCCGCTTCCGGATTTGCTGTCTGTACAGCACGAATCGTTCTCCTGGTTCATCAACCAGGGTCTCAAGGAGATCTTTGACGAGATCTCTCCCATCGAAGATTTCACAGGATCTCTGGCCCTCGAGCTGACAGATCACCGCTTCAGCGAGCCGACCATGAGCATCGAGGAGGCGAAGGAGCGCGACTCCAACTTCGCGGTTCCTTTGTTTGTTACTGCCCGCTTCATCAACCGCCAGACCGGCGAGATCAAGGAGCAGCAGGTCTTCCTCGGCGACTTCCCGATGATGACCGACAACGGCACCTTCATCATCAACGGGACTGAGCGGGTCGTGGTCAGTCAGCTCGTGCGTTCACCGGGCGTCTACTACGACCAGGGGGTCGACAAGACATCAGATAAGGATGTCTTCACGGCCAAGGTCATCCCCGGCCGAGGCGCTTGGTTGGAGTTCGACGTGGACAAGAAAGACACGGTTGGCGTGCGCGTTGACCGCAAGCGCCGTCAGTACATCTCGACATTCCTGCGGGCCCTCGGCCTCGCCGAGACCAAGGAAGACGTCATCGAGATGTTCGGCGACTCCGAGCTGATTCGCAACACCATCGAGAAGGACACCGCCGAGGATCAGGACGAGGCGCTGCTCGACCTCTATCGCAAGCTGCGACCAGGTGAGTTGACAACGGTCGAGTCGGCTCGTGGGCTGATCAACACTCTCTTCTATAACGCCAAGCGCTACGACCTCACTCGGGTTGGTCGCTACAAGCTCGACACCAAGTTCGACCGTGAGGTTGATCTCCGCAAGCTCAACAAGTACAAGCCGGACGAGCAGGGATTGCTCACCAACAAGGACATCATCGATGCCATCAAGTACCTGATCAACCTGGCCCAGGGCAATGACGGCTACCGCGTCGATGACATCGATCACTTCGGCAACAGGCGCATCCGCACGGTCGGCGAACTGATCCAGAACCAGGTGCGCGTCGGGCTGTCACGTCTGGAGCGGGTCGTCAGGGAGCGGATGACAACTCAGGACCCAGAAGCGATCACCCCGCAGACTCTGATCAATATTCGTCCGGTCGTCGCTTCGATCAAGGAGTTCTTCGGCACATCACAGCTGAGCCAGTTCATGGACCAGCCGAACCCGCTGGCGGGACTGACACATCGCCGCCGACTCTCGGCTCTCGGCCCCGGTGGCCTCTCGCGCGAGCGAGCCGGCTTCGAGGTCCGAGACGTACACCCGTCGCACTACGGGCGAATGTGCCCCATCGAAACCCCTGAGGGTCCCAACATCGGTTTGATCGGTTCGCTGGCCTCATACGCCAAGGTCAACCGTTTCGGGTTCATCGAAACGCCCTACCGACGCGTCGAGAAGGGCAAGGTCACAGAGCACGTCGACTACCTAACGGCCTCCGAAGAAGAGAACCATGTCATCGCTCAGGCCAACGCAGTCCTCAAGCCTGACGGTAGGTTCGCCAACAAGCAGGTGCTTGTGCGCACAACCGGCGGCGAGGTCGCCGCCGTTCCTCCCGGCCAGGTCGACTACATGGACGTTTCGCCGAAGCAGGTGGTGTCCGTTGCCACTTCATTGATTCCATTCCTAGAGCACGACGATGCCAACAGGGCGCTGATGGGTTCCAATATGCAGCGCCAAGCCGTGCCATTGCTCCGCTCCGACTCCCCTCTGGTGGGCACCGGCGTTGAGGGTCGCGCCGCCGAGGATTCGGGTGAGGTGATTCTGTCAACTCTCAATGGCAGGGTCAGCGAGGTCACAGCCCAGTCGATCACGATCGGTTCGGGGTCGCGCGCAGAGACGTATCCACTCAAGAAGTTCGTGCGCTCGAATCAGGGAACGTCGATCAACCAGAAGCCCATCGTCTCCGAGGGCGACACCGTCACCAAGGGGCAGGTCCTGGCAGACGGGCCCTCTACCCAGGAGGGCGAGCTGGCGCTCGGCAAGAACCTCCTCGTCGCCTTCATGGCATGGGAAGGCCACAACTACGAGGACGCCATCATCGTCTCGGACCGCCTGGTCAAAGAAGACGTCCTCACCTCGATCCACATCGAAGAGCACGAGATCGAAGCCAGAGACACCAAGCTCGGCGCCGAAGAGATCACCCGCGACATCCCCCAGGTCGCCGAAGAGGTGCTGGCCGACCTCGATGAGGAGGGCATCATCCGCATCGGAGCCGAAGTTGGCCCCGGTGACTACCTCGTCGGCAAGGTGACTCCCAAGGGAGAGACCGAGCTGACGCCGGAAGAACGTCTACTGCGAGCCATCTTCGGCGAGAAGGCGCGTGAGGTCAGGGACATGTCGCTCAAGGTGCCTCACGGCGAGCGAGGCAAGGCCATCGACGTCAAGGTGTTCCGTCGCGAGGAGGGCGCAGAGCTGCCCCCAGGCATGAACGAGCTGGTGCGCGTCTACACCGCGCAGCAGCGCAAGATCTCAGAGGGCGACAAGCTGGCTGGACGCCACGGCAACAAGGGCGTCATCGCCAAGATCCTTTCCGAGGAGGACATGCCGTTCTTGGCGGATGGCACGCCGGTCGACATCATTCTTTCGCCGCTCGGTGTTCCATCCCGGATGAACCTCGGCCAGGTGCTGGAGACGCACCTCGGCTGGGCGGCCTCCCAGGGCTGGAAGCCATTCGATGGGGACTCGCCGGCTGCCGTCGGCGCCAAACGCTGGAGCAAGCTGGCGACGCCGGTATTCGACGGTGCGCGCGAAGAGGAGATCGCTCTCGTGCTCGAGAACACCTACCCCAACAGGGACGGCGACAAGCTGGTCAGCGACATCGGCAAGGCGGAGTTGTTCCACGGACTCACCGGGCAGCCCTTCGACAACGAGGTGACCGTCGGCTACATCTACGTGCTGAAGCTGTTGCACCTCGTCGACGACAAGATCCACGCCCGGTCGACGGGTCCCTACTCGATGATCACCCAGCAGCCGCTTGGCGGTAAGGCGCAGTTCGGCGGTCAGCGCTTCGGTGAGATGGAGGTGTGGGCACTCGAGGCTTACGGCGCCGCATACGCGTTGCAAGAGCTGCTCACAATTAAGTCGGACGATGTGCGCGGACGCGTCAAGGTCTACGAAGCCATTGTCAAAGGCGAGAACATCCCAGAACCAGGCATCCCAGAGTCCTTCAAGGTGCTCGTCAAGGAGATGCAGAGTCTTTGCTTGAACGTGGAGATGTTGTCGGCAGGCGAGGAAGTTGAGCTCAAGGAGCTCGACGAGGACGCCTTCCGCACTGCCGAGTCGCTCGGCATCGACATCTCACGCCCGGAACGGACAGAGGCCTAAGAGCCTCAGAGATAGGAGCCCTGCCTTGGAGCAACTCTTCGACGAACTGAAGATTGGACTCGCCACGGCCGACCAGGTTCGTTCCTGGAGCCATGGCGAAGTCAAGAAGCCCGAGACCATCAACTACCGCACCCTCAAGCCAGAGAAGGACGGTCTCTTCGACGAGCGCATCTTTGGCCCGACGCGGGACTGGGAGTGCTACTGCGGCAAGTACAAGCGGGTGCGTTTTCGCGGAGTCATCTGCGAGCGTTGTGGAGTCGAGGTAACACGCTCCAAAGTGCGGCGCGAACGCATGGCCCACATCGAGCTGGCCGCTCCGGTCACCCACATCTGGTACTTCAAGGGCGTTCCCAGCCGTCTCGGCTATCTCTTGGACATGTCGCCAAAGGAACTGGAAAAGGTCATCTACTTCGCGGCCTACCTCATCACCCATGTCGACGAAGACAAGCGCGCCAAGGACCTCCCCAAGCTCGAGAAGGACCTCGTTGCCGAGCTCGACATCATCCAGAAGGAATTCGATGAGTGGAACGCCAAGCGCCTCGAGCAGCTCGAGACCGAGCTCGCCCAGATGGAGGAGGGTGGAGCCAAGTCCACAGAGATCAATCAGCGTCGGCGTGAGATCGATCGCGATATCAAGGATCGCCTGGAGCGGGCCGCCTTCGAGAAGGATCTCGTACAAGAGGCCTTCGACTTCGTCAAGACGATGGGCCCCAAGGACCTCGTCGAGTCAGAGCAGTTGTGGCGTGAGATCTACGACCGCTATCGCGACTACTACGAGGGCGGCATGGGGGCCGAGGCCATTCAGGATCTGCTGGGTCGTCTTGACCTCGACGCCGAAATCGCGCAGCTGCGCGAGGACCTTTCCGCGAACTCTCAGCAACGGCGCCAGCGTGCCACCAAGAGGCTGAAGGTGGTCACGCCATTCGCTGAGGGCCGCAACGATGTTGTCGCCATGATCCTGCAGGCCGTTCCTGTGATTCCACCGGACCTTCGCCCGATGGTTCAGCTCGATGGTGGCCGCTTCGCCACCAGCGACCTCAACGACCTGTACCGACGCGTGATCAACCGTAACAACCGGCTCAAGCGACTACTCGACCTCGGTGCCCCCGAGATCATCGTCAACAACGAGAAGCGGATGCTTCAGGAGGCAGTCGATGCACTGTTCGACAACGGCCGCCGCGGCCGCGCTGTCACAGGACCCGGCAACCGTGCCCTCAAGTCGTTGTCCGACATGCTCAAGGGCAAGCAGGGCCGCTTCCGTCAGAACCTTCTCGGCAAGCGCGTTGACTACTCGGGCCGTTCCGTAATCGTTGTTGGGCCGCAACTGCGCCTCCATCAGTGCGGCTTGCCAAAGGTGATGGCTCTCGAGCTATTCAAGCCTTTCGTCATGAAGCGGCTGGTAGACCTCGATCTGGCGCAGAACATCAAGGCTGCCAAGCGAATGGTCGAGCGCCATCGTCCGCAGGTGTGGGATGTGCTGGCCGAGGTCATTCAGGAGCACCCAGTGCTGCTCAACCGGGCCCCAACGCTCCATCGTTTGGGGATCCAGGCCTTCGAGCCAGTGTTGGTCGAGGGCAAGGCCATTCAGATTCATCCCCTCGTCTGCGAGGCGTTCAATGCCGATTTCGATGGTGACCAGATGGCTGTGCATCTGCCGCTTTCGGCCGAGGCCCAGGCTGAGGCGAGAGTGCTCATGCTTTCGACCAACAACGTGCTGTCGCCTGCTCATGGCGGACCGATCGTCACGCCGAGCCAGGATATGATCATTGGCGTCTACTACCTGTCTGAGCAGAACGAAGATGAGCATGGTGCCGGGCGCGTCTTCACCGACCTCGACGAAGCGATGATGGCTTACGACCTCGGTGAGGTTGGGCTGCACGCTCCCGTCAAGCTGCGACTCGGCAATCTTGTGGGGGATCCCAAGATGCACGCCGAGCTCAAGGACTCGCTGGGAGAATTGTGTGATCCAGAGCCTCTCGACGGGGACACGCTATCCGAGACGACTATCGGTCGAGCCCTGCTCAACAGCGTTCTTCCGCAGTCGTTCCCGTACATCAATGCGCCGGTGATGAAGGCAGACGTCAAGACCATTATCTCGGAGGTCATCGAGCACTACGACAAGGGTGTTGTCGGCGATGTTCTCGACGGCATCAAGGACTCCGGCTTCCGCTACGCCACGCAGTCGGGGCTCACCATCGCTCTCGAAGATGTGCGTACGCCGCCTGACAAGGAAGCGATTCTCGAGGAATACGAGACACGGGCAGCCCGCGTCGAGGACCTCTACCAGAAGGGTGTCATCACCGACGACGAGCGTCGTCAGGAGCTAATCGAGATCTGGACCGAGGCCACAGACAAGGTCAAGGAAGCCATGGAAGTCACCCTCAAAGAGGACCGATTCAACCCCATCGACATGATGGTGCGGTCTGGAGCGAGGGGAAACATCATGCAGGTCCGTCAGATAGCCGGCATGCGTGGCCTCGTCGCCAACCCGCGCGGCGACATCATCCCCCGTCCCATCAAGGCCAACTTCCGCGAGGGACTCTCCGTGCTGGAGTACTTCATCTCGACCCACGGCGCCCGCAAGGGTCTTGCCGATACGGCCTTGCGCACTGCCGACTCCGGCTACCTGACGCGGCGTCTCGTTGACGTCTCGCAGGAAGTCGTGGTTGCCAGCCTCGACTGCGGAACCGATCGCGGGATCATTCTGCGCATTCGCGACGAGAACGGCGTGACTATCCGCAATCTGCGAACGAGGGCCAACGGCCGGGTTCTCGCCGACGACGCGAAGATCGAACGCACGATGATCGCCACCAAGAAGGGCGCCAAGCTTCGTAAGGGCACGATGTTGGGCAAGGCCGAGCTGCTGGCACTGGACGAGGCGTCGGCTCTCGAAGAGATCCGGGTGCGCAGTCCTCTCACTTGTGATGAGCGCCACGGCGTTTGTGCTGCGTGCTACGGCGTCAGCTTGGCGACGAACCGCGACGTCGAGGTTGGAGAGGCTGTGGGCATCATCGCAGCTCAGTCCATCGGCGAGCCGGGGACGCAGCTGACCATGCGTACCTTCCACACGGGTGGCGTCGCCGGTGAGGACATCACCCACGGCCTGCCCCGCGTGACTGAGCTGTTCGAGGCTCGCTCGCCCAAGGGCAAGGCCATCCTCAGCGAGCACGGCGGCAGCGTCAAGATCGTCGACGACGAGGACGGCCGCCGCATAGTGGTCAAGACCAAGGACGAGGACTACGAGTACACGTTGCCGCGCCGTGCCCGCCTCCGTGCATCTGACGGCGCCAAGATCGAGCCGGGAACCCAGATCACCGAAGGTCCTCTCGACCCCAAGGAGGTGCTCGATGTCCAGGGTGTTCGCGCCTGCCAGAAGTACCTGGTAGACCAGGTGCAAGAGGTGTACAAGAGCCAGGGCGTCGAGATTCACGACAAGCACATCGAGATGGTCGTGCGCCAGATGCTGCGCAAGGTGCGAGTGGTCGCCCCCGGTGATTCGCACTACCTGCCGGCTGAGCTGGTTGACGAGCGGGACTTCCGTGAGGTCAACGCTGATCTGGTCTCTTCGAAGAAGACACCGGCCGAAGGTCGCCCCGAGCTGATGGGTATCACCAAGGCCTCGCTGGCGACAGATTCCTGGTTGTCTGCGGCTTCGTTCCAGGAGACGACTCGGGTTCTCACCGAGGCTGCCCTCCAGGGCAAGTCCGACTTCCTCCGGGGCCTCAAGGAGAATGTCATCATCGGCAAGCTCATCCCTGCCGGCACCGGAACCGATCAGTATCAGGAGGTGCAGCCGCACCTTCCGGATGCGACTCTGGTCAGCGCTCTTGGCGGAGTTCTGGCCGAGGGAGAGACCATCGGCTCCGACGACGGCATCCCTGCCGATCCGGCCGAGTGGCTGGCCTCCCTGGGCGCCTCCAGCGACGCCGACAGCGAAGACAGCTAGCAACCAGCGCCAAACTCCAAGCAAGACGGGACCCTTCGGGGTCCCGTCTCTCGTTCTTGACTGCGGGGAGGGGGCTTCCTAGCGGGCGCGTACAACGAGAAGGTGATCAGAGCTGGAAACAGAAAGCCCCTCCGATCTCGCGGCGCTCGGCCACCTCCCCTAGAGGGGAGGAAACGGAAGCCCCCCGTGAAGCACGTTCTCTCGCTTGCCCGGTCATACCCTCCTGTCCGTGACCGTTTCCAAGTTGCGGCCTTCGATCAAGAACAAGGCGCCAGACCTGTCTGTTGAGAAGCGGTTGTGGGACTCGGGCAAGACCGTCGT
>JAZFSG010000105.1:0-4197 GCA_036446035.1 Acidimicrobiia bacterium
CGTGGTCGTGGTTGGTGGCGGGGCGGGCTGTGTGGTGGTAGCGGCGACCTCAGTTCCGCCGCCCCGCGTCAGCGCCAAAGCGACGATGGCCACAACGATCAAGAGTGCGGCGCCGATGTAAAGGGGGCGTTTTGGCACCGGAGGACCTTACCCGTGGCGTTCCGTAGCTGATGCTTATGATGGCCAGCCCTAGAGGAACTCATGCGAATCGTGATCGTTGGGGCAGGGCAGGTGGGTTCACACCTTGCCGAGCGCCTTTCAATCGAGGGCCAGGACGTCGTCGTCATCGAGTCCGATGCCGCGCGTGCCGCCGAGATGCAGTCTGATCTCGACGCCCTCGTCATCCATGGCAACGGATCCTCCCGGGAGGCGCTCGAGGAGGCGAGGATCGGGGACGCCAGGATGCTCATTGCCGTCACCAGCTCTGACGCCGCCAACATCCTCGCCTGTCAGGCAGCCCTGCACTTCGGGGTCCCGCTCAAGATCGCCCGCGTCGAGGATCCCGACCTACGCGACGGCCTCGAGGAGCTCGGGGTCGATGTCCTCATCGATCCGACCGAGGCCCTGGCCAGGGACCTGCTCGCCTTGGTGAAGAGGGGCGGCGTATCCGAGATCATCGAATACGGCGACGGTCATCTGGTCTTGCTAGGTGGGTTCATCCCTGAGTCGGCGCCGGTGGCGGGCCACACGCTCGAAGAGCTGCGGGAGAGGGTCTCCGGCTGGGATTGGATCGTGGCCGCGCTGGTCCGCAACGGCAAGACCAAGATCGCCAGGGGCGACACCACGGTCAACGCCGGCGACCATGTGCTGATCATGGCCAAGGGCGACAAGACCCGAGAGGCCATCGACCTTCTCGGCCTGACCGAGCATCCGGCGAAGAAGGTGATGGTTGTTGGCGCCACTCGTCTGGCACAGCTAACCGCCGAGTTGCTCGCCAAGGCGGGTTTCCACACGACGGTCGTTGACACCGAGGTTTCACGCTGCAAGGAGCTAGCCGCCGAGTTCTCCAACATCGTCGTCGTACAAGGAGACGCCACCGATCCCAGACTGCTGCGTTCCGAGGGCATAGAGAACGTCGACGCCCTGCTGGCCCTGACGGGCTGGGATGAGGTCAACATCCTGAGTTCGTTGGTTGCCAACGCGCTTGGCGTCGAGACGACGGTTGCCCGCTTCCATCGCCTTGAGCTGCTTGCTCTGCTTTCGGGTACCGGACTCGATGCTGCGGTGTCCACCAGGCTCGCCGCCGCCAGCGCCATCCTCCGCTACGTTCGCCGGGGCAGGATCTTCTCGGTGGCCACCTTCCAGGACACTCAAGCCGAAGCTATCGACATCCAGGTCGACGCTGCCAGCAAATCGGTCGGCATGAGCCTCAAGGAGATCAAGCTTCCGAAGACGGCCATCGTCGGCGGTGTGCTGCGCGATGACGAGGCGTTGATCCCAACAGGGGACATGGTCATCCAGTCCGGAGATCACGTGGTCGTGATCGCACTCCCCGAGGCGATCTCAACCGTCGAGAAGCTGTTCGGCTGATGCGTCCGCACGCTGTGGGAGCCTGATGTCCCCGCGCCGCCTCCTCTATGTGATCGGTGCGGTCATTGCCGGTGTCGGTGTCGCGATGTTGTCGGCCGCTGCCGTTTCCCTGATCTACCAGGAGTGGTCACAGGCCGGCTGGATCGCCATCGCGGCGGCAGCGACGATCGTTGTCGGGGTGGTGGCGTGGAAGAGCGTCGGCAGCCCCGGCGAGCTGACCACGAGGGAGGGCTTCGCCGCCGTCGGTCTGTCCTGGATCGCCATGTGCGCCGTCGGCACCATGCCCTACCTCCTGACCGGCTCGATCGGTGGGGTTACCGACGCCTTCTTCGAGACCAGCGCCGGCTTCACAACCACCGGATCGTCCGTGGTCTCACTACCTGAAGCGCTCGGGCACGGCATGTTGTTCTGGAGGGCGCTCACTCAGTGGATGGGTGGCATGGGCATCATCGTGCTTTCGATCGCCATCCTGCCGCTGCTCGGCGTGGGTGGGGTCCAGCTCGCAAGGGCCGAATCACCGGGCCCGACTCCCGACCGCCTAACCCCTCGCTTCCGCGAGACGGCTAAGCGACTGTGGGCTGTGTACGTCGTCATAACCGCGGTTGAAGTTCTCTTCCTGTTCGCCGGCGACATGTCGTTCTTCGAGGCGGTGGCTCATTCGTTCACGACGATGTCGACGGGCGGCTTCTCGACGTCGTCAGCATCGCTTGGAGGATTCAGCGCCTACACCCAGTGGGTGGTGATCGTGTTCATGGTTCTTGCCGGCGTCTCCTTCGCCTTGCACTTCAGGGCACTGCGGGACCCCCGGGTGTATGCCAAGGACGCCGAATTCCGCCTGTACTCCGCCATCCTGGCCGGAGCGGCCGTGGTCATGCTGATCGGCACCTGGGGTGGCGCCATCGCCGACGGGTTGCGTGACGCCGTATTCACTGCCGTCTCCCTGGTGACGACGACGGGCTACACCACGACGGACTTCGGGCTGTGGGCGCCGGCTTTACAGATCCTCGCCGTCGGCTTGATGTTCGTCGGCGGCATGGCAGGGTCCACCGGCGGCTCTGTGAAGGTGTATAGGCAAGGTGTTCTGGTGTCTTCGGCTCGACTCGACCTGCGGCGCCTCATCCATCCACGGGGTGTCTTCGTGGCCCGTCTTGGGAAACAGGCGGTCCCCGACGCGATCGTCTCGAGCGTCCAGGCCTTCTTCATCTTCTACATGTTCATCTTCATGACGGGGACGCTGCTCTTCGGCATCATCGAATCGGCGACCGGGAACGGCCTAGGCATGATCGAATCGGCGTCGGCAGTGGCCTCGGCCCTTGGCAACATCGGGCCGGGTCTCGGCGAGGTTGGCCCGGCTTCCAATTACGTTGACATCGCCACGGCCAACAAGTGGCTCATGTCGGGCCTCATGATCGTCGGCCGCCTCGAGCTGTTCCCTGTGCTACTGCTCTTCACCAGGGAGTTGTGGCGCCGCTAGGGCCTCCCGTCATCCGTCGAGACAGTCGGCTCGTTGCGGGGGGGCCGTGGTGAGTAGCTCGAAAGCTGCCCTTAGCTCCTCACACGGAGGCGCACCGAGGCGCACCATCGGTATGGCCTCGTCTGCCAGACCCCAGGCCAACACCTCAGCGGAATACTCGACTCCCAGATCGGCCCAAGGCACACCTTGACCTCTCCATGTCTCTCGACTCGACAGTTCCAACAGCAGGCTCCGGGTTTCGTCGCTCACGTGATCGAGCATCCAGGCGTGGCCGAGTTCATGGAGGACGGTCACGCGGACGCCGCGTGCCGGCTGTGAACACTGGCCATTGCCCGGGCATAGGTCTCTTTCGTAGAAGCAAAGGAAGAGATCACGGGAACTGGCCGCGTCGTTGACGAGGCCCGAAACACCTTCACAGCCCCTGCTCGGTTCGAACGTCACGCTGTCGACGCGTGGCTCCGCAAGGCCGGCATCCGCGAACCGCTCCAATCCCCACCGTAAGAGCGATTCGAGGTCCGGGGTTCCGTTGTGGATGGTCATTGTTCGGCCGACGGCTGTGTGCACCAACCCGGTGACGACCTGGTCGCTTGGCCCGGGCAGCGCCAGTCCCGTCCACCAGCCGTCGGGCGGCTTGTCTTGTGCGCAGCGCCGGAAGGACTCGATCTCATGAAAGCGCTGCTCTGCAACGATCGATCCGTCATCGAGGACCCAATGGACCGCCATTTGGCCCTCGCAGCCGTTGCCGTCTGTCATCCGGAACACGCCAACCGCCTGCTGCGGGTCCTTCCCATACGGAGCCGGGCCGAGGTAGATGGGCGCGGCCCCGGCGGGAGCACCCTCGCCGGCAACGTCTGCCGCCGTAACCGCCATCCAGCGCCCTGGCGAGGAGAGTTCAGTGATGGCGTCGCGGCCCACAGCCTCGATCCGGGACAACTCATCGTGCACGGTCGCCTCTTGGGCGTAGAGCCTGGCGAGGTGGTCCGATTGCCCGCTGGTCCAGGCCTCGGTGTAGGCGGCATAGAGGCCCTCGTAGGTGGAGATCACATCAGGTGAGTTCCGCTGGCCTAGCGCCAGCGAGGCCGCGAGATCGAACACCGTCTGCCTGGCGATCATGCCGTCCTCGATCGCACTGATGACGGCGCCGAGTCCCCTGGGGAACGGCCATCGGTCAAGGGTGACTGTCTCGTCTGTTC
>JAZFSG010000106.1:0-9258 GCA_036446035.1 Acidimicrobiia bacterium
GCGCCACGACGATGTCGACGGAGACGCCAATGAGCAGCGGGGGAGCGAGGTCGAAGATCTTGTTCAACATCGAGGCGACGGTCGCTTTCCATACCTGGCGGCGGTGAGGTCGGGCATAGCTGATGAGGCGACGCAACGCCGGAGTATCCGCCGTCATCTCAACTCCCGAGCAGGGACGGAGGCAGGGTGACACGGCATAGCTCGGCGAGGCTAGCGATGCGTATGCTCTGGCGCCGATGGCACCCACAACCGCCGACAAGCGCCAAGCCAGAACGATTCTGGATCGGCTGAAGAAGCAGTACCCGAAGATGGGCACCGCTCTGGACTACCGCGACCCTTGGCAGCTGCTGGTGGCGACCGTCATCTCGGCGCAGACGACGGATGTCACCGTCAACTCGGTAACTCCAGAGTTGTTCCGACGATGGCCGAGCGCCGTCGATCTCTCCGAAGCCAACCCGTCTGACGTCGAGGAAGTCATCCACTCAACCGGCTTCTTCCGGCAGAAGACGAAATCCATCATCGCCCTCTCGGAAGACATAGCCGAGACCTTCGGCAGCATGGTGCCCCAAGATCTCGATGAGCTGGTGACGCTGCGCGGCGTCGGTCGCAAGACCGCCAGCGTCGTGTTGGCGGAGGCGTGGGGACTCCCCGCCATCGCCGTAGACACCCATGTGAAGAGGGTTGCCAAGCGCCTTGGGTTGACCTCCGAGACCGACCCGACGAAGGTCGAGACGGACCTGCGGGCGCTCTATCCAACCAAGGAGTGGGCCGGTATTTCGATGCGGGTGATCCAGTTCGGCAGGGATACCTGTGACGCCCGCAAGCCACGATGTTGGGAGTGCCCGCTCGCCGATCGCTGCCCATATCCCGATAAGACCCCGCCTCCGGAGTGAAGGCCCTGGATCGGGAGATCACCCGGCTGGCGCTGCCGGCGTTGGGGTCGCTCGCGGTCGAACCGCTCGTCAGCCTTGTTGATACGGCCTTCGTTGGCCGGCTTGGCGCCGATGAGCTTGCGGGCCTCGGCATCTCGGGAGCGGTGTTCCTGTGGTCGTTCATCATCTTCATCTTCCTGGCCTTCGCCACCACCACCATCGTCGCCGGCGCGGTCGGTGCCGGTGACCTAGAGAAGGCCCGCCGAACAGCAGCCAGCAGCTTCGCATTCGCCGTGGTCGTGGGACTGGCGGCCGCGACCCTGCTGCAAGTGGCCGCGGTTCCGCTGGTCGCCGTGTTCGGTGCCGGTGGGGAGGCCGCAGATGCCGCTCTCACCTATGTCCGCATTAGAGCACTGGCGGCGCCCGCGGTGCTGGTGATCCTCGCCGGCAACGGGGTCTTTCGGGGGCACCAGGACACCAAGACCCCGCTGCTCATCGCGTTGGCCTTCAACCTGATCAACTTCGTGCTGGATCCGGTTCTCATCTTCACCTTCGACATGGGCATCGCCGGCGCCGCCTGGGCTTCGGTGGTCGCGCAGGTCTTCGGTGCCGTAACTTTCGTCGCCGTGGCCCGCCGTCGGCACCTGGTCCGCCTCGATCGTCAAGCGATAGCCATGAGCGAGACGCGGGAGCTGCTTGGCGCCGGGGCGGGCGTGAGCGTTCGGACGGTCGGCCTGCTCGCGGTCTTCAGCGGAGCGACGGCGGTGGCGGCACGCATCAGTGACGAGGCAATCGCGGCCCACCGCGTCGTCGATCAGCTGTTCCTGTTCCTGGCTCTCAGCGTCGACTCTCTGGCTGTGGCGGCTCAGGCGATGATCGGCAAGAGACTCGGTGTCGGCGATATCGCCGGAGCGAAGGCCGTTGCCCGCCGCCTCTTCGCGTTCGGTGTGGTGGCGGGCGTCGGCATCGCCGTCCTTCTCTTAGCCCTCCGCACCGTGATCCCTGGTGTCTTCACCAGCGAGACCGCGGTGCTTGACCAGATCGAGACCATCTACTGGTTCCTTCTCGCACTGCAGCCTCTGAACGCGGTCATTTTCGTTGGCGACGGCGTTCTGCTCGGATGGTCCGCGTTCAAGTTCATGGCCGTGGCGACGGTCGGTGCTGCTGCGGCCGCCGGGGTCGTCTTAGCGCTGGTCCTACCGCTCGAGCTCGGCCTGGTCGGCGTCTACGCCGGCCTCACAACCCTGATGGTGGGACGGGCTGTTGCCCTGGGTGCTTGGTGGAGGCGAACGGCTTCGTGAGGTCCCTTCCTTTGGTCTCGGGCAAGGGAAGCACCATCACGAGACTCACCAGCACTCCGATGCCGAGCACGGCGATGGTGCTCGACAGGCCGATTCGATCTATCAGCTCGCCGCTGGCGGCGAAGCCGGCGACGCTGCCGAGGATGGCAGCGTTCGTTACCCAGCCCCCGGCGGTGGCTCGCAGGCGGGTCGGGAACAGTTCCGCCCGGTGGGCGCCGAAAGCAGGCGTCAGGGTGGTGGCGCCCAGGGTGCCCAGGAAGAGGCCAGCGGCGAGCAACGGACCGGACTCGCCGAAATAGAAGAGGAGTCCGCCCCCGAGCCCCGTGAGCAGGGCGATCATCTCGGTCGGCCGTCGCCCCAGAGTGTCGGCAAGCCGGCCGCCAACCAGCAACCCAAGCGTTCCGAGACCCGAGGCAGCGATGACGAGGGCGACTGCAGATCCCGTTGACCACTCGAGATCCTCGATGATCCTCTCGAGAGCGAAGTCGGTGGCGGGTGCGGCGAACGCCGCCAGGAAGAAGGCCAGTGCCCCCATAGTCCACAGGTACTGGCCGTGCCCCTCGCCGAATACGGCAGACAGCGGAATGTGGTACTCGGGCTCGGAGAACGCCTGGCTCTCTCGCAGGAAGCGTGCCAGGAGGGGAAAGACGAAGATGCCGACGGCACTCAGGGCGAACAGGAAACGCCAACCGTTGAGCCCTCGGTCGGCGAGAGGCAGCAGCAGCAGGCTGGTGCCACCACCCATGGCACCCGCCATCGCCCAGACGCCGATCCCATAGCCGCGCAGTCCCGGGGTCAGTTCCTCGGCCAAGAAGACAACCGCCATGGCCGAGGCCGCGACCACGCCGACTCTGGCAACCGACTGCGACGCGGTGAACAGAACGACGCCGGGAAAGACGGCCGTCGCCAGGCTGGTGATCGGGATGATGAGGAATGCCAGGAGGAATGGTCCCCGGCGCCCGTGGCGATCTCCGTAGAGAGCGAAGGCGATGGCCACAAGTGAGACCACCCTGGTGATGGCGAAGATCTGCCCCATGTCGCCCTCCGTGATGACCAGTGCCTTTCTGGCGAACGGCAAGGTGGTGCTGATCAGGCTTCCCGAGTAGGAGATGATGAACTGAGCCAACGCCATGAGCGTGAGGATGCGCCGGTCGCGGACGGAGAACCGGCGGGCGGGTGCCAGCAGTGCGGAGGAGATGTTCATGCCACCTCGGTGCCGGTTGCCACCGCTCGATCCGGCTTCAGCAGCACGACACCGTCGTCAGTCATCGCGCCGAGCACCAGGCAGTCTGACCGAAAGCCACCGACGCGCATCGGCTCGAAGCCAGTCACGGCGACCACCTGGCGGCCAACGAGGTCCGCTGGTTCGTAGAGGTCGGTGACCTTGGCGGAGGATTGGAGCTCGCCGTCACCGAAGTCGATCCACAGCGACATCGCAGGAATGCGCGCCCCCGCGTTGGGCTCGGCTCGAAGAACCGTGCCAACGCGCACGCGTAGTGCCTGCCAATCGGTGAGGTCGGGCATCGGCTGAGGCTAGCCAGAGCGGTGGGGAACGAACGGCCTCCTTGTACCGTTGAAGGGACGACCATGACCGAAGTCAACATCTTCATCGCGTTCGTTTTCGGCGCCCTCAGCTTCATCTCTCCGTGCGTGCTTCCGCTCTTGCCCGGATACCTGGGCCTGATGTCGGGCTACACCGCAACCGAGTTGACGACCGGAGAGGCCTCGACGCGCCGCGTCGCCACTGCCACCCTCATGTTCATTGCAGGATTCACCGCCGTGTTCGTTGCTCTCGGCGCCGGTGCTTTCGCACTCAGCGGCTTCTTGTTGCGGAACCAGGACTTGACCAACCGCATCGCAGGCGCCGTGATCATCGGTTTCGGCCTCTTCATCGTCGCCACGGCCTTGTGGACGCCGCAGTTGTTGTCAGGATTGATGCGGGAGCGGCGCGTTGATGTGCGACCGTCGCGACTCGGCCGGCTGGCGCCGCCGGTCATGGGTGTCGCCTTCGGCTTCGGCTGGACGCCGTGCATCGGACCAGTGTTGGCTTCGATCCTGACGCTGGCGGCGGGATCCGACACCGCGGCCGAAGGAATGGTCCTGCTGTTCGCCTACTCGATGGGCCTCGGCATCCCATTCCTGTTGGCATCGGTCGGATTGGCAAAGGCCTTCTCCGCGTTCACGTGGCTGCGGAGCCACTTGCGGCCCATAAACGTGGGAAGCGGAGTGGTGCTGGCGCTGTTCGGCGTTCTCATGATCACCGGACGCCTCAACGAGATATCCAGCTGGTTCCAGGAAGTTCTGACGAACGTCGGCCTCGATCGGCTTGCCAACATCTGAGTACGCTGACTCGATGAATGGCAGCGCTATCGCCGAGGCCACCCACGAGTTGTTGTGGGTTCGAGGAAGTGATGCCGTTTCCTACCTCGACAGCCTGCTGAGTCAGGACATCGCGGTCATGCGGCCGGAACAGGTGGCAAGGTCTTTGTTGCTGGCCCCGAGTGGCAAGCTGCGTGCCCTGCTGTGGATCCTCCGGGGGGAGTCCGACGTCGGCGTCGTTGCCGATAGTGGGTACGGAGCCCAGGTTGCCGCCGACCTCGAGCGATTCAGATTGCGCGTCGACGCCACCATCGAAGACGAGCTCATACCCCTCTTCTCGGTCGTCGGTGAGGCGACTGCCGGATGGGCAACAGATGGCGAGCGGATCATGATCGAAGCCGACCTCGGTGAAGTTCCCAGGCTGCTGACCAATGAGATTCCGACCGAGGCCGCGGTGCTGGCGCCGGATCGTGCAGAGGCACTCCGCATCGAGGCCGGCGAGCCCCGCATGGGGATAGACGTCGACGAATCGACGATTCCCCAGGAGTCGGGGCTGGTGGCGGCGGCCGTCGATTTCGACAAGGGCTGCTATCTGGGGCAGGAGCTCGTGGCGCGCATCGACAGCAGAGGACACGTCAATCGCAGGCTGGCATTGGTCGTCGTCGGAGGAGACTCGCCGTTGCCCGTCGGTGCGACGGTGGTGGCCGACGGCACCGAAGCCGGTGTTGTCACCAGCGTGGCTCGGTCGCCGCTCCTCGACACACATGTCGGAATGGGTCTGCTGCGGCGCGAGGCTGGTGACGGCGCCTCGGTCGGCATTCGATGGGAAGGCGGGAGCACCACGGGCAAGATCCACAGTCTTCCGCTGGCCCTGCACTCGGCGAATTCGCATTGAGCTAACAGTCCTCTTACAGAAGCGCTACACCATGATGGGATGGCAACAACGATGACCGAAAAGGGAATGGTCGTCCTGATCGAAGACGATGGCGACATCGCCGAGGTAGTGAAGCTCTTCTTCGAGAAGGAGGGATTCCGGCTGGTCCATGCATCGACCGGCGAGGACGGCATCGACCAGGTCAAACAGTTGCCACCGAGAGCCGTTCTCCTTGATCTTGGACTGCCCGGAATCGACGGCATCGAAGTGTGCAAGCGGATCAGGACCTTCTCCGACGTACCTGTGATCATGTTGACCGCCCGCGACGACGAAATCGACACGGTCGTTGGGCTTGAGATTGGCGCGGACGACTACGTCACGAAGCCCTTCCGTGGGCACGAGTTGGTCGCCCGCGTCAAAGCCGTGCTGCGCCGAGCCGAGGAGCGTCCGCTGGCAGCCGAGGTCGTCGAGGTGGGCGACTTCGTCATCGACGCCGGACGGCGTCAGGTAACGACGCCCCAGGGCGAGGTCGTCCGTCCGACCGCCCGCGAGTTCGATTTGCTGTGGTACCTCTCTTCCCATCCCGGGCTCGTGCTGTCGCGTGGTCAGATCCTTGAGGCCGTGTGGGGGTACGAGTACTTCGGTGAGACGCGCACGGTCGATGTCCACGTCCGCCAGCTTCGCAAGAAACTCGACGGCATTCCCATCGAAACGGTGTGGGGCGTCGGCTATCGCATCGGAGACTGATGCGCCGCCGTGTCTTCTGGGCGATGGTCGCGGTCGCCGTAGCCACCCTTGTTGTCGGCGGGTTCACGGCGACGATCCTCGTTGGCCGTTCGTTCGCTGAGGACCGGCGCGACGAGTTCTACCGACAAGCCGAGGCCACGGCGCGCGTGATCGAGGCTCCTTTGCAGCGACAAGGTGAGTTCCGCGGGCGCCCACTTCGAGATATCGGCGAGCTACAAGCTCTGCTAGAGGTCAGCCGCGTCATCGGAGGCCACGATCACGTCGAAGCCACCCTCAACACCCCCGGCGGAGTCCTGCCGCTGGCGGATGACGATGCATTGCTCCGCTCTCTACCTGAGGAGGCACTGCAACCAGGCGGCGGCGGCCAGTACAAGGTTCATGTCGACGGCGTCGACACCCTGGCCCTCGTGCGCCAACTGGAACTGACCCCGGGGGCGACGGTGATCGTTGGCATCGGGAGCACCGAGGATCTCGTGCCATGGCGCGACGTCGCTTTCCGGCTCATCCTGGGACTTGGCGTCGGTGTTGTCCTAGCGGCAGTCCTGGCTCGTCGTCTCGCAGCTTCGACGGGTCGCCGCCTCGACGGGCTGGCGACAACCGCCAGCGCTCTCGCCGACGGCGACCTGAGTGCGCGTGCTGCCACCGACGGCAGCGACGAAGTCGCCCAACTCGGCCTGGCCTTCAATGACATGGCAAGCCGGCTGGAGACGGGGAAGGCCAGAGAACGAGACTTCCTCATGAGCGTCGGCCATGACCTGCGAACTCCGCTCACCACCATCAAGGGCTATGCCGAGGCACTGGCGTCGGGCGCCATCGGCACCGAAAAGTTGCCCGAAATCGCCGGCTCATTGGAGGCCCAGTCGGACCGCCTGGCTCGACTCGTCGAAGACCTCATGCTGTTGTCCCGGCTGGAGGCCCAGGAGTTCACGCTGCGCCCCGAGGAGGTCGACCTCGCCGCCCACCTTGGCGAGGTGAGCGCCAGCTTCGAGCAGCGGGCGGCAGCCGGTGGGTTGGATCTAGAGCTGGAGATCGACGATGTTGGCGTCGTCACCGTCGATCCCGACCGAGTGGCCCAGATCCTCAACAACCTGATCGAGAATGCACTGCGCTATACGCCTGAGGACGGAACGATCACAGTCCGCCTGCAGCGGATCGCCGGCGGTGTGCGGTTCGCGGTGGGGGACACCGGGGCCGGCATCGATGCCGAGGACCTCCCCCACGTCTTCGACCGGCTCTATGTTGCCGAGCACTATCGGGCGTTGCGACCGGAAGGGAGTGGCCTCGGGTTGAACCTGGTGAAGGTGTTGGCGGAAGCAATGGACGGAAGCGCTGCGGTCGAATCGTCGGTCGAAGGAACCGTGGTCACGGTCGAGCTCGGTGACTAGTCACATCTCCAAGTTCAACGACCATTCTCCAGGGAGCTGTCTGCTGGGACCGATGATCGGTACATAGCCAAGACGGCAAGATGAGCATCTGCGCAGAACCGGGCCCCGGGCCCGGTTCTGCGCGTAGGTCGCTAGACCTAGTGCCCATTGGGTCCGACGACCCATTGCTGAGGCGGCGCCGAGCGCCCATAGTGGTGGAATGAATCGCAGTGCGTTGTACCGGGAGGGGGAGTCGAACCCCCACGGGCGTAATGCCCAACGGATTTTGAGTCCGTCGCGTCTACCGTTCCGCCATCCCGGCTCGGAGCCAAGGATAGGAACTAGGGCCCCAAGTAGGCTGTCTGCGTTGTCAGGTAGGGAGAGCTATGCGTATCCATAAGAAGGAAGACGGCGCCGCCCTCGTGGAGTTCGCCATCGTTGCCACCATCCTCTTCACTCTTCTCTTCGGCATCATCGAGTTCGGTCTGGCATTTCGCGACTGGCTAAGCGTCACCAGCTCGACCCGTGAGGGAGCCCGAGTGGCGTCGGCTGCCGGTAACGAGGGAGAGGCTGACTGTTTCATTCTCGACGCCATGACGGGACCTCTGTTGGCGGTCCCGATCGACAACCTCTCCAACGGCTTCAGAGTGACGATCTTCAAGGCCGATGCCAACGGTGGTATCGAGGGGCCCAAGCAGGTCTACATACCAGATCCCGGATCGATAGCGGCCACTCCGTTCGTATGCCGTTCCAATTGGGACCAGCTCGAGAACGGCTACCCGCCAGAGGACCGCTCGGTTGTTGCCGACGACCTGGACACCATCGGCGTTCGCATTGAATTCACGCATGCGTGGGTCACGGGAATCATCCCGGGTAACCCCGACTGGACTGACGACGCCGTCATGCGGATAGAGCCCAGATCGTTCGCAGGCTCATGACCCTGCGCGATCGTCTTCGCTCCGAAGAAGCTGGGGCCGTCTACGTGCTGATGGTTCTCTCGATCTTCGTGCTGATGGCCATGTCGGCCTTCGCCATCGATCTCGGCTGGATATTCCTCAACAAGTCACGCGCCCAGCGGGCTGCCGACTCCGCCGCCCTCGCCGGGGTGACGGCGCTCCCCACCGAGCCAGACACCGCGATCAACACGGCCCACGAACTCGCCAGGATCAACGGCTACGACGATGCTGACGCCAACATCGTCGTCACACCGGCCCCCACCGCGGACAACGAGCTGCGCGTCCAGATCGATGACGAGGTCCCGACCTTCTTCATGCGGGTTTTCGGGATCGACACCGTTCACATAGATGTTGTCGCCAAGGCCCGGTATATCTCGTCGGTACGTCTCGGTAACCCTGACAACATTTTCGGACCCCAGCCGGGGACGCCAGGCCAGAACTTCGCAGACGTCGGCTTCTGGCCGGCGATCACCTTCCAGTTCGACGAGAAGGCCAATGGCGACGCCTATGCCACCAGGTGCACGTCGAGGGGAACCGGTGCGTTGCGAGGCGTTGGCTGTAACAACGCCATCGACAACCTGGAGTGGTATGGAGAGCCCGATGGTGAGCCGGACGGCTATTGGTATGGCATCGAGGTGCCAACCGGCACGACCAACCTCTCCGTCGACGTCTATGACGCCGGTTACGGCCAGGGGGGCCAAGCTGTCGACGATCAGGTATTCCCCAGGGAAGACCAGAGCCCCTTCGGCCAATCCAACGAGCGCCAGCGCCTCGTCATAACCAACGCGTCCTCTGGCCTCTCCAATTACACGATCTCTCTTGATG
>JAZFSG010000107.1:0-22528 GCA_036446035.1 Acidimicrobiia bacterium
GGGGAAGGGCAGCATCATCAACATGGCCTCGATCGGCGGCTTCATCGCCTATCCCTGGGCCAGCGCGTACCTGGCGTCGAAAGGCGGCGTTGTGCAGATCACAAGGGCCATGGCCCTTGAGTGGCGAGATCGAGGAGTACGGGTCAACGCCATCGGCCCGACACTCATCGACTCGCCGCTAACCAGGGCGGTCGCCGTGAACAGCGGCAGCACGGTGACCTCCGACTTCATCGAGGGCCGCATGCTGCGACATCGCCTCGGGCTTCCCCGAGAGCTGATCGGGGCTGCGATATTCCTGGCCAGCGACGCCTCGGACATCGTCACCGGTCACACCGTCATGTGTGACGATGGGTACGTGGCGGTATGAACGACGATCGAATCGTCTCCGTGCGGGCCGCCACGATCAAGCACGAGCTGGAGACGCCCATCCAGTTCGGATCCTGGGTGATGCGCCATCGTGAGTTCGTCCTCATCCGCATCGATGCCGCCAGCGGCCTGCGCGGATTCGCCTACTGCCTCACCCGCGACGGCCCTGTGGCCGACATCGTTCACCGAACCGTCGCCCCGGTATACGAGGGCCGCCCCGTCGACGATCCGAAGCAGCTGTTCTACGACGCGTTGTGGACGAACCACGCGGTCCACGCGGCTGGTATCGGGATGCGGGCACTGTCCATCGTCGACGTTGCCGCGTGGGACCTTGCCGCCAGGGCGGCGGGTCAATCGATCAGTGCCTACCTTGGCGGGGAGCGCCATCCCATGCCGGTCGCCGGCATCGTCGGCTATCCGCCATCGTTGAGCCCGGAGGAAACGGCAGCTCAGGTGACAGACCTGTGGTCCAAGGGGTGGCGGCGCTTCAAGATGGCCATTGCCCCAACTCTCGACCTGAGCATGGAGCGGATGATGGCGGCCCGCCAGGCCGCTCCCGACGGCTGGATCGGTTTCGATGCCAACATGGTCTTCCGCTCGGCGCAGGACGCCATCGCCTTCGGGAAGCGGCTCGAGGAGGTCGATTGCGGATGGTTCGAGGACATCGTGCCTCCAGGCGACGCTCAGTTGGTTGCCGACATCCGCGCCGGCGTGAACCTGCCGGTGGCGATGGGCGACGAGCAGGGCGGCTCCTATCACCCCCAGGCACTGCTCGAGTTCGACGCCGTCGACGTCGTGCGCGTTGACGTCACCACCAACGGCGGGATCACGCGGCTTCCCCAGATCCTCGATGCGATCACGGCCCGCGGAGTGGCCTTCGCTCCCCACATGTTCCCCCATGTCCATTCCCAGGTGCTCAGCGCCCTTGGCTACACCGATGCCCCCATCGAGTGGGGGATCCCCGGCACGGGGGTTCATCCCATGGATGACTGCATCGCCCAGCCGATTGTCAGCGATGGACGGATGGAGCAACTGCCCGAGGGTCTCGGGCTGGGCACGATCGTCAATCCGGAGTGGATTGCGACCCAGGGCGTCACCGACCCCAGCGGCATGCTCGACGACCTCTAGGACTGCGAAAGGAGGCTCATGGCCTCGATCACCAATGCCCATCACACGGGGTTCCAGGTTGCCGATCTCGATCGGTCTCTTGCCTTCTACCGCGACTTGCTTGGCTTCGAGTTGGTCTTCCGATGGAATCCTCAGGATCCGTACATCGGCAAGCTGGTTGGCTATCCCGACGTCGACCTGCACTCGGCCATCCTGCGGCAGCCAAACTCAGAGGTCTTCCTCGAGTTGCTCGAGTACCGCAACGTCGAGCGCACCCCGGTTGACACCTCAAACGCCAACCCCGGCACCGCTCACGTGGCTTTCTTCGTCGACGACCTCGATGAGCTGTATGCAGAACTGGTGGCCAAGGGGGTCGACTCGGATTCGGAGCCGGTTACTCCGACCATGGGCCCCAACCAGGGAGGCCGCGTTGTCTACATGATCGACCCCGACGGGTTCCGGGTAGAGCTCATCGAATCGTCGGGGTCGTTCGACGAGTTCTTGACCGACTGACCGACTTCCGCGCTCGCCGACGGGCATAGATTGGTACTTCGATGAGTGATACGAAAGGCCCGCTGGCCGGACTCCGAGTGATCGATGCCTCCATGCTGTTCGCTGGTCCTGTAATCGGCACGCTGATGGGCGATTTCGGAGCCGACGTCATCAAGGTGGAGCATCCGAGGGGCGATGCCTTGCGCACCCTCGGCTGGCGGAAGAACGATGTGTCTCTGTGGTGGGCGTTCGTGAGTCGCAACAAGCGGATGGTCACGCTAGACCTGAGCAAGCCACAGGGGAGCAGCGTCTTTCGGGAGATGGCAGCGACCGCCGACGTCGTCATCGAGGGCTTCCGCCCCGGAACGATGGAGCGATGGGGGATAGGGCCGGAGGTGCTTCACGAGCTGAACCCCGGTCTGGTGGTAGTTCGCGTGAGCGGCTTCGGTCAGACGGGTCCACAGAGTGCCAAACGGGGCTTCGGCACGGTGGCCGAATCGATCAGTGGCTTCGCCCACATCAACGGGTTCCCCGACGGACCCCCGATTTTGCCTCCATTTGCCCTTGGAGACGGAGTGGCCGCGCTGTTCGGAACCTTCGCCGCCATGTTCGCCCTCTATCACCGCGACGTCTCGGGAGGTAGCGGGCAGGTCATCGATCTCTCGCTGTACGAGCCATTGTTCTGGCTCCTTGGCCCCCAAGCTCTCGTCTACGACCAGCTCGGGTTGGTACCGGGACGAAGCGGCAGCAGCACCGAGTGGACGGCTCCTCGTAACACCTACCAGGCTGCTGATGGGAAATGGTTGGGTCTGTCGGCGAGCGCCCAGTCGATCGCCGAGCGCGTCATGATCCTTGTCGGGCACCCCGAGATCGTCAATGAGCCATGGTTCGCGGACCACGAGGGTCGGGTGGCGAACAAAGAACTGCTCGATTCTCTCATTGGCGACTGGATCGCGGCACGGTCAAGCGCCGATGTCCTGGAGCGGTTCGAGGCCGCAGGGGCAGTGATCGGTCCGATCTACTCCATCGCCGACATCTTCGAGGATTCCCAGTACCAGGCGAGAGAGACCATCACGACGGCGGATGACGCGCGGCTGGGACCGACGCGGCTGCCGAACGCGATCCCGCGACTCAGCGAGACTCCCGGGTCGGTACGCCACCTAGGCGGTGAGCTCGGGGAGCACAACCGCGAGGTTCTTTGCGACGAACTTGGACACAGCCTGCAAGACCTAGAAGACTGGAAGAATGCCGGAATCGTCTGAGAGGAGACCGAATGGGTGAGGCCTTGCCTGAGCAGCGAGTCGGGTGGTACCGGCAAATGGTGACGATCCGGACATTCGAAGAGAAGGTCCAGGAGCTGTTCATGAGCTCCCACATCCAGGGTACGACTCACCTCTGTCAGGGGCAGGAGGCAGTGTCGGTGGGGGCGATCGCCGCCATGCAGCCTCAGGATGTGCATACCAGCACTTACCGGGGTCATGGCCAGGCGCTGGCCAGAGGCATGGAGCCTGAGGTGGCCTTCGCCGAGCTCATGGGCCGTACCGCAGGAGGGTCTGGAGGTGTCGGTGGCTCGATGCACCTTGTCGACTTCAGCAAGGGCAACATCGGCGCCAACGCGATCGTCGGCGCCGGGCTACCCATCGCTGTCGGTGCAGCGATGGCATTCAAGATCAAGGAGCTACAGGGGGTCGCCCTCACCTTTTTCGGGGACGGCGCCACCAACATTGGGACATTCCACGAGGCGCTCAACATGGCTTCGGTGTGGAAGGCACCGGTCGTCTTCATCATCGAGAACAACCTCTACGGCGAGTACACACCTCTACGTGAGACGACACCGCTCGACGATCTGGCCAGGCGCGCGGATCCATTCGATATGCCGGGCATCGTGGTCGACGGACAGGACATCGATGTGGTGTACGCCACGGTCGGGGAGGCCATCGAGAGGGCTCGTGGCGGCGACGGCCCGAGCCTGCTCGAGATGAAGACCTACCGCTACAAGGGTCATTCCCGATCCGACCCTGCGACCTACCGCCCCGACGGTGAGCTCGAGGAGTGGATGGCCAGGGACCCCATCGAGATCCTTGGCGCCAGGCTCGAGGCGGAGGGCCTCCTTGGGGCCGAGCAACGGTCCGGGATAGCCGAGACCGCCCAGGCTGAGATCGACGCAGCTGCCGATCGCGCCGCCGAATCCCCCTTCCCCGAGCTCAAGGAGATCGTCAACTATGTCTACGCAGACTGAGGCAGTGGCTGGCGCCACGGGGACCATCGAAGAGATGGCTTACCGCGATGCCGTCAACGCCGCCCTTCACGACGAGATGGCTGCCGATCCCGACGTTGTGTTCTTCGGCGAGGATGTCGCCAACGACGGCGGGGTGTTCAAGACCAACTACGGACTGCCCGAGGCTTTCGGCCCGGAAAGGGTGTTCAACACTCCGATATGTGAGAACGGCTTCGTCGGAGTCGCCCTCGGCATGAGCCTCATGGGGCTGCGGCCGGTCGTTGAGTTCATGTTCAGCGACTTTCTCCCGACCGCCGGCGACGCCATCGTCAACCAACTCCCGAAGTACCGGTTCATGTCCGGCGGCCAGTGTGCAGTGCCGGTTACGTTGCGGTCCGTCTCCGGAGCAACCGGACGTTTCGGTACCCAACACTCGGCCACGGGCGAGAGTTGGTTCATGAGCCATCCAGGGCTGCGGGTGGCCACCGCCTCCTCGCCAGCCTCTGCCTACAGCCTGCTGCGCGCAGCTATCCGCGATAACAACCCCACCATCGTTCACGAGCACAAGGGTCTCTTCGGAACCAAGGGAGAGGTGCGTCGCGGGGAGGTCGCCGAAGTGGGCAAGGCTGCCGTCGAGAGAGTCGGCACCGACGTGACGATCGTGTCAACCCTGTTGATGCAGCATCGGGCTCGCCAGGCCGGCGAGTTGCTAGCCGAGGACGGGATCGATGCCGAGTTGATAGACCTGCGCTGGATAAGGCCCCTTGACGTCGACACGGTGCGTGCCTCCGTTCGCAAGACCGGACGGCTGGTGGTGGTCGAGGAGCAGGTGCATAACGGCGGCTGGGGCGCCAGCCTCATCTCGTCGCTGGCAATGGAGGGTGCGCCCTGGACGGCGCCGCCGCGGGCGGTCTCGCTGCCGAACGATCTGTTGATGCCATACAGCCCGCCGCTTGAGGACGAGATCCTGCCGACCCCGCAGCGCATCGCAGAGGCCACTAAGGCGACCGTCGCCGAGCCAGCGTGAGCCGCCCACAACGGTCGCGTCGGTCGTGCTTGGCGGTGCCGGGATCGTCTCCGCGCATGATCGAAAAGGCAACCGGGCTGCCAGCAGATCACGTGTTCCTTGACCTCGAGGACTCGGTAGTTCCAGAGGCCAAGGTTGAGGCGCGACCCACCGTGGCCAACGCCATATCGACCATGGACTGGGGTGAGCGCGTCGTAGGAGTAAGGGTCAACGACATGGGCTCGATGTGGGGAGAAGACGATGTCCGCGAGGTGGCGAGGAACGCCGGCCCGAGGCTCGATGTGATCGTCGTCCCCAAGGTGGAGAGCGCCGCTCAGGTGGAGCTGGTCGACCACCTTCTCGCCCAGGCAGAGAGCGAGAGCGGCCGAGCGGTGGGAAGCATCGGCCTTGAACCTCAGATCGAAACCGCGGCCGGGCTGACGGCCATCGACGAGATAGCCAACGCGTCGGCACGCAATGAGACGCTCATCTTTGGACCAGGTGACATGGCGGCTTCGTTGGGGATGCCTTCGCTCGCAGTCGGCGAGCTGAGAGACGACTATCCGGGTGACCACTGGCATTACATCTTGATGCACGTCCTCATTGCGGCGCGCAGCGCTGGCTTGCAGGCCATCGATGGCCCATACGCCGCCATCGACAACCTGGACGGCTACCGCGCCTCTGCCGCGCGGTCGCGCCTGCTGGGCTATGACGGGAAGTGGGCCATCCACCCAACCCAAATAGAGCTGGCCAACGAGGTGTATGGCGTCACCGTCCCCGAGTTCGAGCGGGCATCAGACATAGTCGACGCCTACGCCGCAGCGGGTGCCGAGGGCCGAGGAGCTGCGATGTTCGGGCCAGAGATGATCGACGAGGCCACCCGCAAGATGGCCGAGAGCACCCTGGACAAGGGGCGCCGCCAAGGTGTCGCCGCCCGCCCGACCGACCCCGACGTTCCGTTCCATCTGCGGGCCGAGTGGCGGAGCCCAGACGGGTCTGGACCGACGTGATGTCGGTCCGAGCGTCCACGGCACTGGTGACCGGAGCAGGGGGATTGTTGGGTCGGGCTATCGCCGAGCGCTTGGCGTCCGACGGTTACCGAATCGCTGTCCTTGATATCGACATCGAATCGGCCACGCAGACGGCGGATCACATCGCGGCCTCCGGAGGGGCCGCGCTGGTCATCGAGTGTGACCTGCGCGACGAGGACCAGATAGCCACCGCCTTCGTCACCGCTACCGAGGCATTCGGACCTGTGCTCACCCTCGTCAACAACGCAGCCATCTTTCCGCTCAACGCCTTCGTCGAGACGCCGGTTGAGGAGCTTGACGAGACAACTGCTATCAATCAGCGGGCCTACTTCATCGCTGCCCAGCATGCCGCCAGGGCGATGATCGAGGCAGGTGGCGGAGTGATCGTGAACGTTGCTTCGATCGTGTGGCACGGCCGTTGGACCCACATGGTTCCATACGTAGCTGCCAAAGGGGCGATCATCGCGACGACCCGTGCCCTGGCGCGAGAACTGGGCGAACATGGCATCCGGGTCAACGCCGTTGCCCCGGGGGCGTTCCCAAGTCGTGGAGAGGCCCAGCAGCACCCCGACCTCGAGGCCTACGAGCGACAGATCCTCGGGGAGCAGGCGCTGAAGCGGCGGGGGCGTGCCGAGGAGCTGGCGGCAGCTGTGTCGTTCCTTTGCGGGGACGAATCATCTTTCATCACCGGGCAGACCCTCAACGTCGACGGCGGCTGGATCATGAGCTGAGCCGGTCGCGTAGATTACGGGCCAGGTTCAGCCGGGGCAGGGCCGGAGTCCGCTCCCGAGTCATGGAACCAGGGCTTCAGGGCCGGGTAGAGCATGTGAAAGCGCCGGTGTAGGTCGCGGTAGTGGGCGGCGTCCGCACCAGGCGCCGTCACGTCCTCGACAGAGACCCAGGCTTCGGTCGCCGCGTCGACGTCGGCGTGCCACCCGGTCCCAACGGCCGCCAGCGTCGCGGCTCCGTAGGCGGCACCCTCGGTCGTGTTGACCGTGACGATGTCGGCGTTCAGGACGTCTGCAAGGATCTGACGCCACAGTGGACTACGGATTCCGCCGCCGGCCGCCCTTATCTGGGTGGGTCGTTCGGCTCCAGCTTCGATCATCAAGTCGAGGCCATCCTTGAGGCCGAAGGCCACACCTTCCAACACTGCTCTGGTGAGATGGCCCAGGGTGTGGCGAACAGAGAGGCCGACGAACGCGCCGCGCGCCAGCGGGTCGGGGTGGGGGGTCCTCTCTCCCGTCAAGTACGGGAGGAAGGTCACGCCGTCCGCTCCGGCCTCGACCTCGGCTGCGCCGGCTGTGAGCGCTTCGTAGTCGGCACCTGGTGCGAACGCGTCCCGGAACCACCGGAGGCTGCCACCTGCGGAGAGCATGACGCCCATGAGGTGCCATCGGCCGGGGACCGCATGAGGGAAGGCGTGGAGGCGTCCGGCCGGCTCGTAGCGAGGCTCGTCGGTTGACACGAAGACGACTCCGGATGTGCCCAGTGAGAGCGACACGATTCCTTCGGAGACCGCACCGGTTCCGACGGCGCCTGCGGCCTGGTCGCCGCCTCCGGCCACCACAGGCGTGCCCATGGCCAGTCCGGTGGCGGCAGCCGCTTCAGCGGTGATCATCCCCGTCACCTCGGGGCCCTCGAAGGTGGCGGGAAGCAGCCGCGGGTCTATCTCCAACGCTTCAAGAACCTCTGGCGACCAGTCACGCGTCGCCAGGTCGAGGAGGACGGTGCCGCCGGCTCCGGCCTTGTCGGTGGCGTGCTCACCGGTGAGCCGCAGCCGGAGGTAGTCCTTAGGGAGCAGAGCATGCGCCGCTTTCTCATACAGCTCAAGTTCGTTGTTGCGGACCCACAGCATCTTGGGTGCGGTGAACCCCGTAAGCGCGTCGTTGCCGGTGATGGCGATCAGTCGTTCCAGGCCGATCCGCCGCCGGATCTCATCGCACTCGACGCCGGTTCGCTGGTCGTTCCACAGGATCGCCGGCCGAAGAACCTGGTCCTCGGAATCGAGCAGCACCAAGCCGTGCATCTGGCCGGTTAGCCCAACGGCCCGAACATCTGCTCCGGCAGTGTCTGCGCTGGCAAGGGCAGCTTGGATCGCCTCCTTGGCTGCCTGCCACCACGATGCGGGTTCCTGTTCGCTCCACATGGGCTGGGGTGTTTGGAAGTCGTATTCGGAGACGCCAACCGCCGCTACCGATCCATCCTCGGCGACCAGCACTGCCTTGGTGGCCGTGGTCGACACATCGATGCCCATCACATAGCTCATGTCGACGTCACCAGGGCGGACCCTTTCATGTTGATGTAGCCATTCAAGCGTATGAGGCCGACGACGGGGGCGGCATCCCGCTCTCCGATTAGCCTCGAAGGGCAGCGCCGCGAACCCAGGAGTAGAGACCAATGCCTGAGCCCTTCTTCACTGAGATAACGGATCCCATCCACTTCGGCGGACAGGACGGCACCGACCCGCTGTCCTTCCGCTGGTACGACGCAGATCGAGTCGTTGCCGGCCGCTCGATGGCGGAGCACCTGCGTTTCGCCGTTTCGTACTGGCACAGCTTCAACTGGGACGGCTTCGACATCTTCGGATCCGGGACGTTCGACAGACCGTGGCTGACGGGGGCCGCCGAGCCGATCGACGCCGCCAAGGCCAAGATGGCTGCCGCATTCGAGTTCTTCGAGAAGCTGGGGATCCCGTTCTTCTGCTTCCACGACCGCGACATCGCGCCGGAAGGAGACAGCCTGAAGGGATCGTTCGCAGCGCTCGACACCATGGTCGCCGAGGCGGAAGCGCACATGGCGCGCACCGGCACCAAGCTGTTGTGGGGCACCGCCAACCTGTTCACCGCTCCGCGCTACCAGGCGGGTGCCGCCACCAACCCGGATCCCGAGGTCTTCGCCTATGCCGCGGCGCAGGTGGCTCACTGCCTCGAAGCCACGCAGCGCCTTGGTGGGGCCAACTACCTCCTGTGGGGCGGACGCGAGGGCTACGAGACCTTGCTCAACACCGACATGAGCCGCGAACTCGATCAGCTCGGGCGGTTCCTCACCATGGTCGTCGAGCACAAGTACAAGATCGGATTCGAGGGAGGCATCCTGTTGGAGCCCAAGCCGTTCGAGCCGACCAAGCACCAGTACGACTTCGATGTCGCTGCCGTGCACGCGTTCCTCCAGAAGTACGACCTGGTCGGCGAAGTCAACGTCAACATCGAGGTGAACCATGCGACGCTGTCTGGCCACGATTTCGCCCACGAGATCGCTGCCGCGGTCGCTGCCGGGATATTCGGCAGCATCGACGCCAATGCCGGAGACGATCGGTTGGGCTGGGATGTCGACCGGTTCCCGGTGTCTGTGGAGCAGATGAGTCTCGGGATGTACGAGATCCTGAGGGGAGGCGGGTTCACCACCGGAGGCCTCAACTTCGATGCCAAGCTGCGCCGGCAGTCCAGCGACCGTGCAGATCTCTTCCATGGCCACATCGGTGGGATGGACACGATGGCTCACGCGCTCATCGTGGCGGCTGCGATGATGGAAGACGGAGCGCTCGAAAGCGTGCGGTCGGGGCGCTACGCCGGCTGGGATGGGGAGCTGGGTCGCCGCATCGCTGAGGGCAAGGAGACCCTTGCCACGATGCATGAGCGCGGCAAGGGGATCGGTGAGCCGATCAGGAGATCAGGAGGGCAGGAGGCGTTGGAGAACGTCGTCGCCCGCTACGTCGATCAGGCGCGGTGATCTCGACGGACTAGCCGTCGAGATCGATCAGCGCGGAGATCCAGGCGCCATTGGCGGCGCTCGACTCCATTGCAGCCTCGGTGAACTTGACTCCCATGACGCCATCCACGGCATTCGGGAAGTGCAGGGTTAGCGGATCGGGCTCGACGCCGGCGCGCCGTGAAGCGATGGCCTCGGCGGCATCGGAGTACGTAGTGGCGAATCCCTCGTGGAAGCCCTCGGGGTGTCCGGCGACGATGCGGGAGGCTCTCTCTGCCAGCGGCAGGGTCCCGGGACCGTTAGGGGTTCGTAGCTCGATCGGTCCTCGTAGCGGCTTGAAGTGCAGCTGCTGCGGCACTTCCTGCAGCCATTCGACACTGCCCTTGGTGCCAGACACCCGGATCCATAGCGAGTTCTCGACTCCTGCTGCTGCCTGGGTTACCCAGAAGCTCCCACGGGCGCCGTTGCTGAGTCGCAGCATCGCTCCGGCGTAGTCGTCCACGAGGCGGTTGGGAACGATGTGGCCGACCTCGGCGGCTACTTCTGCCACCTCGAGCCCGGTGATGAAGCGCAGCAGGTTGTGAGCGTGACTGCCGATGTCGCCCATCACTAGCGAGGGACCGCCCCGCACCGGGTCGTAACGCCACGGGACCTCACCAGCGGGGTCGGGATCGTTCTCGTCGGCCTTGCCGCTCTGCACGTACTCCACCTGAACAAGACGGATTTCGCCCAGCTGGCCATCGGCAACCATGGCGCGAGCCTGGCGCACCAACGGGTAGCCCGTGTAGTTGTGGGTGAGGCAGTAGACGAGGCCGGTGGACCTCACGGTGGCGAGTACATCGAGAGCGTCGTCCAGGGTGTTCGTCATCGGCTTGTCCGAGATGACATCGAAGCCTCGCTGCAGGGCGCCGGTGGCGTACTTGTGGTGAGTGTCGTTGGGAGTCATGACGGCTATGACGTCGGCTCCGTCGTCGCGGGCGGCCTCGGCGTCCAACAGCTCGGTGCCGCTGGCATAAGCGCGATCCGGGGCCAGCCCAATGGCGGCGCCGGCCGTCCTTGAGCGCTCGGGGTCTGAGGACAACGAGCCTGCAACCAGCTCGTAACGATCGTCGATACGCGCCGCCGTGCGATGCATGGACCCGATGAAGCTCCCGGGTCCTCCACCGATCACTGCGAGGCGCAGGCGGCGCCCCAGGATCCCTATTACGGCGTTGGTGTCGTCCATGCTCTCCTCCTGAGGGTGTCCTGCGTGACCGGGCGGTCGAGCAGCTTCGCTTGGGCGCCAACCCTACCTAGGGTCTTAGTGGAACACGCTGGAGGTCCATGAAGAACATCAAAGCGCTATCACACGCCGACGCCTGGGACATCGTCGACTCGGTTCGAGCTGCGCTCGAGGAAGACGGTCGAGGTGCGGCGGTGGCGGTATGCGATGCTCATGGGGAACTAGTCGCTCTCCTGCGCACCGACGGCTGCCCGCTCCCCTCCATTAACAACGCCATCAACAAGGCGTATACCGCCTCGCGCCAACGCATGGAATCGAGTGAGGTTGGGGAGGAATCGCGCCAAGGGGATTTCGCCATGACCAACTTTGGCGACCTGCGCTACACCAGCTGGGGCGGTGGTGTGCCGATCGTGACCGATGGCGAAGTTGTCGGTGCAGTCGGTGTGAGTGGCCTACCGGAGGCGGACGACATAGTGGTCGCCCGCGCCGGCGCGGCTCTCATCAGCTAATTCGTGCCGACGATCGTTCAGGAAGCTGGTCCGGCCCGCCTAGCTATCGATCTCGACCAGGGCGCTCGACTCGCCTCGCTTGAGGTCTTCGGGCATGAGCTGTTGGTCACAGGCGATGCGGAGACGACCGGCTGGGGGAGCTACCCCATGGCGCCGTTCGCAGGCAGAGTGCGCCGGGGGCGATTCGACTTCGATGGCACCAGCCACACGATGCCGATCAACTTCGATCCTCATGCCATCCACGGCACCGCATTCGACAAACCATGGTCGATCGACGGTCCCGCCGAGTTCTCGACGGACCTCGGCCCAGACTGGCCGTACCCGGGGCATGCTCGCCAGAAGGTCGCCCTGGGCCCCGAGGAACTCGCACTGACGCTCGAGGTCCACAGCGATGGTGGTCGCATGCCGGCATCGTGTGGCTGGCACCCGTGGTTTCGCCGCCAGCTCGGCACGGGCGAGCCGGTTGTGCTCGAATTCGAGGCGGAGTTCATGGAGCAGTGTGATCTCGACGGCATTCCCTCTGGCGAGCGGGTCGTCCCGCCGCCGGGACCATGGGACGACTGTTTCGGCGGGATCAGAAGGTGGCCCGTGCTCACCTGGCCCGGCGCCCTTGAGCTGCGGATCGAATCGAGCTGTCAGTTCCTCGTCGTCTACAACGAGCGCCAGAACGCCGTCTGCGTCGAGCCGCAGACGGCGCCTCCGGACGCGCTCAACCACGATCCGTTCGTTGTTGAGCCGGGCCGGCCCTTGGTGGCTACGACGACCTGGAGCTGGCGGTTAGCTTGAGGCCATGCCGAGAGGAGCAAGATGAGCGACACAGTGCGATGGGGTGTGTTGAGCACGGCTGATATCGGCATGGGACAGGTAACCCCGGCCATCCAACTCGCAGGCAACTCGGAAGTGGTAGCCATCGCCTCGCGCGACAGCGCCAAAGCGGCCGCCGCCGCGGAGCAATTGGGGATTCCGGCTTCACATGGCTCATACGAAGAGTTGCTTGCCTCTCCAGACGTTGACGCCGTCTACATACCGCTGCCGAACGATCTGCACGCCGAGTGGACCATCAAGGCGGCAGCCGCCGGCAAGCACATCCTGTGCGAGAAGCCCCTCGCCATCTCGGCGGCACAGGCCGAAGAGATGGCCGCCGCCGCCACCGAAGCGGGCGTCAAGTTCGCCGAGGCCTTCATGTACCGACACCATCCCACCTGGGTGGAAGCAGTTCGACTGGTGCGAAGCGGCGCTATCGGAGAACTGCAGGCCGTCCAGAGTTGGTTCAGTTACTTCAACGACGATCCGTCGAACATCCGCAATCGGGCCGAGAACCATGGCGGTGCGCTGATGGACGTCGGTTGCTACAACATCAACCTCTCCAGGATGCTCTTCGCAGGTGAGCCGGTAAGGATCGAGGGCGCGGTGCGGAGAGACCCGGTGATGGGCGTCGACATCGTCACCTCGGGTCTCCTCGAGTTCGAGGGTGGCGGCCAGGCGGCGTTCACCTGCTCGACGAGAGCCGAGGATGATCAGCGGGTGCACATCGTTGGGAGCGAGGGCCGCGTTGAGATCGAGATACCGTTCAACATTCCTCCTGAGGGCGAGACGCGCATCTTCGTTACGTCCGGCGGAAACCCTCCCACAGCTCCGGCGACCGAGACCATCGCGTTCCCCTCGGCGAACCAGTACACGATCCAGGCCGAGCTGTTCGCCAACGCGGTCCTCAACGACGAGGACGTGGTCGTCGGTATCTCCGATGCCATCGGCAATATGAGGGTCATCGACGCGATCCTGGGAAATCAGCTGCCTATTCCTTTGGCCTGATCTCGCCAGAACGCGAAAAGCGCCTGGCTGGGGTTGCTTAACGGCTCCCGCTAGGCCAGCATGCAGACTCACGACCTCATCAGATGCGCTGGCGCTCGTCGGCACAGAGGCTCGTTCCATGCAAACAACAGGAGGAAATCCGTGAAGAAACGGTTCAGCGTTCTTGCGCTGCTCTTGGCCATGGCCCTGGTAGCTGCCGCTTGTGGCGACAGCTCTGAGGACACAACGGCCGGGACCAGCGGAGACACAACACCCGCCGCCACCGATGGCGGCGCCGAAGGCAGCATTTGGGTGCTGCTCCCCGACTCTGCTTCATCCGATCGCTGGGAGTTCGACGACCGTCGCTTCTTCGGCGAGTCGTTCACAGCAGCCGGTGTTGACTTCAACATCGTGAATGCCGAGGGCGATGCCCAGGTCCAGATCACCCAGGCCGAGCAGGCGCTGGCGTCTGGTGCCAAGGTGCTCGTCGTGGTCAGCCTCGACAGTGGTTCGAGTTCGACCATCATCAGCCTTGCTCACGAGAGCGGCGCCACGGTCGTCGACTACGACCGTCTCACCACCGAGGGCGACGGAGCCGACGTCTACGTCAGCTTCGAAGGCAAGAACGTCGGACTGGCCCAGGGCGCGGCCCTCGTGGCAGCATGCCCGGACGGTTCCAACGTTGCCGTTCTGAACGGTGGCTCAGAGGACAACAACTCGCACCTGTTCAAGTCCGGATACGACGAGGTCATCAACCCCAAGTTCGAGGACGGCTCCTGGACAGAGGTTGACGACCAGTTCGTTCCTGGTTGGGACAACCAGGCAGCATTGACGCTTTTCGAGCAGATGCTGATTGCCAACAACAACGACATCGACTGCGCTATCGCTGCCAACGACGGCATCGCCGGTGCTGTCAGCTCGGCCCTGAAGAGCGCCGGCCTCGATCCCATTCCCGTTACGGGTCAGGACGCAACTGCGGCCGGGATCCAACGGGTCCTTTCGGGCGACCAGCTGATGTCCGTCTACAAGCCGATTCAGAACGAGGCGGAGTCGGCGGCTCAGGCTGCCATCATCCTGTTCAACGGCGGCGACATCACGACGCTGACCGGTGGCAACACCATCAACAATGGTCAGTCCGATGTGCCCTTCGTTGGCCTTGATGTCCAGACCGTGACAGTCGACAACATCGCTTCGACGGTGATCGCCGATGGCTTCCGCTCCGCGGAGGAGATCTGCGAAGGTGACTTCGCGCAGTACTGCGCTGGCGCCGGAATCTCCTAACGAGCTAACAATCAAGACGCCATAGGCGTCGATGTGCGAACGGGGACGCTGGGTACTAGCGTCCCCGTTCCGCGTGCAAGGGAGTTCTGCAGTGGCCGACGTGGGCGAACCGATCCTTCAGTTGAAGGGTGTTTCCAAGCACTTCGGCGCGGTCAAGGCTCTCGAGAAGGTTGACTTCGAGGTGCGGCTTGGCGAGGTCATGGCCCTTGTAGGCGACAATGGTGCGGGGAAATCCACGTTGGTCAAGGGAATCGCAGGCATCTACCGCTACGACGAAGGTGAGATCGTCTTCGAGGGCAAGCCGGTGAAGATCCACGGTCCGTCCGATACTGCTGACCTCGGTATCGAGATCGTATATCAGGACCTTTCGCTCGCAGACAACCTCGATGTTGTGGCCAACATGTTCTTGGGACGTGAGGAGATCAAGACGCCGTACCGGCTCAATGAGGCCTCGATGGAGAAGTCGAGCAGGGAGACCCTCGATTCACTCTCGGTGACCACGCTCACCTCGGTGCGTCAGACGGTTGCCGGGTTGTCCGGCGGCCAGCGCCAGGCCGTGGCAGTTGCCAAAGCGGTCATGTGGAACTCCAAGGTCGTGATCCTTGATGAGCCCACCGCTGCCTTGGGGGTGGCGCAAACTCGCCAGGTTCTCGACCTGGTAGCCCGTTTGGCCGGTCGCGGTCTTGCCGTTGTCATCATCTCCCACAACCTGCACGACATCTTCGAGGTGGCTCACCGAATCACTGTGTTGCGACTCGGGCAGCGTGTGGCCATCTACAAGACGCAAGACACCAACCAACAGGAGGTCGTCGAGGCCATCACAGCTGGAACCGTTGAGTCGGTGCCGGGGATGGCCTCGTGAGCGCGTCCCCAGATCTCGAGAACGGATCGGTGGCAGAGGCCGTCAACCCGAGCGTGCGGGAGTACCTCCAGGCCTATTGGACACGAGTCAAGGCGGGCGATCTGGGGTCGCTCCCCATCATCTTCGGACTCATCGCCATCGGCATCATCTTCCAGACCCAGAGCGACGTCTTCCTGTCAGCTCCGAACTTCGTCAACCTCATCCGCCAGGCAGCGGGTCTCATGCTCATTGCCATGGGTGTGGTGTTCGTGCTTCTCATCGGCGAGATCGATCTGTCTGTCGGCTACGTGAGCGCGGTGGTCGGCGTATCGATGACGCTCCTGCTTCGGGAAGCAGGAGTCAACTGGGATTGGTGGTTCGTCATCCCGCTGGCACTGGCGATCGGCGCTTCGATCGGCTTGTTCCACGGCTTCATCATCACCAAGGCTCGGGTCCCCTCGTTCGTGGTGACGCTCGCCGGGTTCCTTGTTTGGAGCGGCGTTGTCCTCATCCTGGCGACCGAATTCACCGACAGCGGCACGATCCTCATCCAGGACGACTTCGTGATCGGTATCGCCAACGCCTTCCTCAGCGACTTCTGGGGCTGGGCGCTGGCGGCCGCGGCTGTTGGCGGATACGCATTTCTGCAGTTGGCCCAACGAAGAGCTCGGTCGGTCGCTGGGCTCCCAGTGCGGCCGCTCCTCGTGGTAGCGGCCCAGGTGTCTGCCCTTGGCGTGGTGGTCGCGATCGCGGTTTCGATTGCCAACAGCGACCGGGGCGTTCCCATGGTTGCCCTGTTGTTCATCTTCTTCCTTGTCTTCTGGTCGTTCATCGCAGCCCGTACCCGGTTCGGTCGCCACGTCTACGCGGTAGGGGGCAACCCGGAGGCGGCGCGACGCGCCGGGATCAATGTCGATCGAATCCGCATCATCGTCTTCATGATCGCCAGCTTCATGGCAGGCGTTGGTGGCATCGTGCTGGCGTCGCGGCTGCGGTCGGTTGACCCGGCGGCGGGTGGCGGCAACCTGCTGCTGAACGCCATCGCGGCGGCGGTCATCGGTGGAACCAGCCTCTTCGGTGGCCACGGGAAAGTTATCAGCGCATTGCTGGGCGCCCTGGTGATCGCCAGTCTCGACAATGGTCTTGGCCTCATCCCCAATCTGCCGTCGGGTGTCAAGTTCGTGGTGACCGCGCTGGTTTTGCTCGCAGCCGTCCTGGTGGACTCCTTCACCCGGCGTCGGCAGCAGGCCTCCGGTATCGCCTAGCGGGCAGGCTTCTTGATCGCCACGATCCGGTTGACTCCTGGGTCGTCAAGCGTCACCTCTGTGTGGTCCGGCCACCGGATCCGCAGCTGTGTCACGGTGCCAGTGTCTCCGAGCCCGAAGTGACACCTCGGGTCCTCCGATGACAGCCAGCTGGTTCCTGCTCTGATCTCGCACCGTGACTCGTGTCCACTGGCCAGCGTCGTGATAACCACCGCCCCCGGATAGAAGCCTTCGATCTCGACCGTCAGCCACCGAGCCCCGGCGACGACGTTCTCGAGCAATACCAGTGCATCGGAGATCGAGTTCACCGCGACGTCGACATCTCCATCGTTGTCATAGTCGGCGACCGCCAGACCTCGGCCGTGAAGTGGGCCGATGTCACGGAGGCCTGCCACGGCCGCTATGTCGATCATGCCAGCCCCGCTGTTGTCGAGGAGGGCGAGCTGTTGGCGGTCATCGTTGCTCCGCAGCGGGACGAAGCCGTTGGCGATCATGAGGTCATTGTCGCCGTCGAGGTCGAAGTCGGCCCACGACACGCCCCATCCGGTCGCCCCAAAGCCGAAGTCGGGTATGCCAAGACCGGCCTGGTCGGCAGCGAAGCCGAGCTGTGATTGGTTGCTGTAGACGGAGTGCAGTTGGTCGCCGAGGTTGGTGACGATCAGGTCGGGAGCACCGTCGTCGTTGTAGTCCTCGGCGGCGACCCCCATGCCGCTGTTGTAGTCGCCCACCCCCGCCGCATCGGTGACATCGACGAAGCGCATGCCGATTCCGGCAGCGTCGCCGGTCATGGGTTCGTTGCGGTAGAGCCGGTTGGGGTTGGTGTCGTTGGCGACGAACAGGTCGAGGTCACCATCGTTGTCGAGATCGCTGAGGATGGCGCCAAGTCCGTACTCGTAGCCGGCAGTTTCCAGACCGACTTTCTCACCCACCTCCTCGAACGCCGCGTGCCCGTCGGCTCCGGAGCCGGTGTTGAGATAGAGCAGATCACGTACGGCGGCCATCGAAGAGGGGAATGCTGACCCGCCCTCAGGATTCGGGGTGTTGGGGTCTACGTATCCAGCCACGAAGAGATCCGGCCTGCCATCGCCGTTGACATCGCCGATAGCCGCTCCCGTGTGCCAGCCGTAGACGTCGGTGCCTGCACTGGCGGTCCCGTCCGAGAAGGCCCCATTCCCTTCGTTCCAGAGGAGGACGTCGCCGCGCGCCGTTGTCACATATATGTCCGTGTGCCCGTCGCTGTCGAGATCGCCGGCTACGCAGCCGTTACCCCGCAGCTCCAGGTTGACGCCGGCTTCTTCGCTGACATCGGTGAATTCGCCACCGTCGTTGCGATACAGCTTGGCGGTGGGAAGGCCCCCCTCATCCTGCCACTGCCCCCACTCGGCCTCGGCATAGCTATTGACGACGAAGAGATCCAGCCAGCCGTCACCGTTGTAGTCGATCCAGCACAGGCCCCCTCCCATCATGGCCGCGGGGTCGGGTGACGTGTCCCAGTGGAAGGCACCGTGGACGAAGTCGATGCCGACGTCTGCGGCGACGTCGGTGAAGCCAAGAGCACCCGGCTCGCGGGTAGCGGTCCCGTCGCCAGAGCATGCGGCCACCAACGCGACCGCAAAGGCCGTCAATAGTGCCCAACGCAAGAAGTGGGGCATCAGAGGCTGGCTAGTCGTCCTCGTGGATGCTGCGCATCGACCACAGGAGAGAGCGCATGTTCTTCGGCTGACGCAGCACACTGACGACGGCATCGGCGACGTTCTCGGGCCGCAGCATCTCGTCAAGGCCGGGCATATCGGGCGTGCGGCCGGCACCCATCGCGAACTCGGTGGCGACCCCGCCGGGAGCGATCATGGACACACGGATGTTCTTACTCCTCAGCTCGCGGTCCAGTCCACCGGCCAATCCCACCTGAGCGAACTTGGTGGCGGCGTAGACGGCCTCATCACCTGCTCCGCGTAGGCCGGCGACAGAAGCGACGATGACGATGTCGCCGCTGCCTGCCTCCAGGAAGATGGGAACAGCGGCGCGGATGGGCCAGACGGTGCCTGCGATGTTGGTGTCCATCATCTCAGCCAGCTGCCCGTCAGTGAGATCCATGATCCCGCCGTAAGCGCCTATGCCGCTATTGGCTACGAGGCCGTCGAGCTGACCGAACTGTTCGATCGCGGTGGCGACGAGGCGGTCGCAATCGCCGGGATTACGAACGTCCATTTCTACGGCCGCGGCGTTGTCGCTGCCCAGTTCGTCGACCTGAGCGTTCAGTCGGTTGACGCGTCGGGCCCCCATCACCACCCTGGCACCCTCGGCGACCAGGGCTTGTGCCGCGGCGCGGCCGATGCCGGCGCTGGCTCCTGTGATGGCGTAGACGGTTCCGCTGAGATCGCGATTGGTTGTCATGGCTTCAGGCTAGGGGAGGCACGCCTGTGGGTATCCGCGCCGCGACGTCAGGCCTTCACCCTATTCATCCTGGGGTCGTAGAGCGGTCTGATCGAAGCCACTGCCGGGTATCTCCTTCCGGCGATGTCGACTTCCCAGACGGCGTCTTCGAGGTAGTTCTGGGTCACCGGTTCTCCTGCGTCGATCATCGCCAGTCCGACGGCGCCGTCGAGAGTGAACCCATAGGAGGCTGCCCGGATGTAGCCGACGGGGAATCCGTTGCGACGCACCACCTCGGCGTGGTGCATCAGCGGCTCGGGGTCCTTCACGAGTATCTGGGCAAGTCGGCGGGTGGGCGGTCCCCCAGCCTGCTGCGCCAGCACCGCCTCACGACCGATGAACCGTTTGTTGAGGTCGACGGCGAAACCGAGGCCGACCTCCCAGACGGTGTCCGTGTTGTCCATGTCGTGCCCGTAGTCCCGATAGCCCTTCTCCATCCGCAGGCTGGCGAGGGCCTTGAGGCCGGCGTGTCGGAGATCGAAGTCCATCCCGGCTTCGACGAGGCGGTGGTACACCGAGCGCGCCTGTTCTGCTGGGATGTAGAGCTCGTAGCCCAGCTCACCGACGTAGGTGATGCGGATGCACAGCACGCTGGCCGAACCGATGTCGATGTGGCGGGCAGTGCGAAACTCGAAGGCGGAGAGGTCCTCTGGGGTGACGGTCTGCAGGAGTTGGCGAGAGAGCGGTCCCTGGATGTTGATCTGGGCATGGTCAGCGGTCACATCGGTCACCGCTACCGCCATGTCGGTCGTGATGTGACGGTGCATCCAGGTCTCAACATGGCGGTGGGCGGTATCCGTCGCCACCACCCAGAACCGCTCTTGGTCGAGCTTGGTGACGGTGAGGTCGGCCTCGAGGGTCCCGCCTTCGTTGAGCCACTGCGTGTAGGTGATGACGCCTGATGGACCGTCGACACTGCCGGCGGATATCCAATCCAGCATCCGACCGGCGTCCCGCCCTTGCACCAGGAACTTCGACATGAACGACATGTCCATGAGGATCACGCCGCTACGGGCGGCCTCGTGTTCCTCCTGCCAATAGGGAAACCAGTTCTGGCGGCCCCACGACAAGCGGTCGATCGCGGGTTCGACGCCGGTCGGGGCGTACCAGTCGGGTGACTCCCAGCCGCTGACCTCGCGAAAGAAGGCACCGCGAGCAGCCAGCGGCTCGTGCAGAGGCGACAGCTTGGCGCCCCGCGCCGTCTGCATCGGCCGTCCGGGGTAGTGGCCCTGGTACACCAAACCCAAGGATTCGACAGTGCGGGCTCGGCGGTAGTCAGGTGCGGACTGATAGGCATGCAGCCTGTCGATGTTGAACTCTGTGACATCAACGTCTGGCCTGCCGTTGACGATCCAGTGAGCGAGCACCCGGCCCAGCCCTCCTCCAGTAAGGATGCCAATCGAGTTCAGGCCAGCGGCTACGAAGTAGTTCTTGAGCTCGGGCGCTTCGCCCACCACCGGCTGTAGATCCGGCGTGAAACTCTCCGGTCCGCAGAAGAGCTTCTTGATGCCGGCGTCTGCGGCGGCCGGAACCCGACCCAATGCCTTCTCGACGAATGGCGCCATGCGATCCCAGTCCGGCGGCAATTCGAGGAAGCTGGCATCTTCGGGGATGCCCTCGACCTTCCACGGGGCGCATTCGGGCTCGAACAGGCCGATCAGCAAGCCGCCGCCTTCCTCGCGGTAGTAGCCATAGGAGGCGGGATCTTCGACGACGGGCCACGACCGCGAGACTCCATCCATCGGCTCGGTCAGGAGGTAGTAATGCTCTGCCGCCTGCAGCGGGATGTTGACGCCTGCCGCATCGCCGAGTTGGCGGGCCCACATGCCGGCGCAGTTGACGACGTACTCGGCCTCGATGTCGCCGGACGCCGTTCGAACGCCCTTCACCGCTCCTCTCTCGTGGATGAGCCCGGTGGCCGGAACGCCCTCGACGATGTTCACGCCTAGCCGGCGCGCCCCTTTTGCCAGCGACATGGTCACGTCGACGGGATTGGCTTTGCCGTCATCTTCCACCAGGAAGCCGGCGAGCACGTCGTCGGTGCGTGCCATCGGAAAGCGCTCGGCCACCTCACCGGCCGAGATCTCGTGGACGTCGACCCCCATGTACCTGTTGAAGGCGGCAACGCGTCGGTACTCCTCGAGGCGGTCCGGCTCGCTGGCCAGCTCGATGAAGCCGATCGGGCTGAATCCCGTTGCCAAACCAGTCTCATCTTCGAGCCGGCCGTAGAGGTCGCGCGTGTAGAGCCGCATCTCGGTCGATGTCGCAGACATGGAGCCGAACGTCACCACCAGTCCTGCGGCGTGCCACGTGCTGCCCGACGTCAGTCGGTCACGCTCGAGGACGGTCACATCTGTCCACCCCATGTGTGCCAGGTGATAGGCGACGCTGCACCCGATGATGCCGCCACCGACCACAACGACGCGGGAACGCTCGGGGATGTCTGATGAGGCCGGACGGTTCGTCATCTTGATCTGAGGGCCTTCCGGAAGATGGCTAGCTCCAGTCGAGCAGCACCTTGCCGGCCTCGCCGGAGGCGGCAGCCTCGAACGCCTCCTGATGGTTGTCTGCGGGGAACTCGTGGGTGATGACCGGACGGATATCGAGTCCGGTCTGCAACATGGCGATCATCTTGTACCAGGTCTCAAAGAGCTTTCGTCCGTAGATGCCCTTCAGCGTCAGGCCCTTGAAGATGATCTCGTTCCAGTCGATCGGGTTGCGTTCCTGGCTGGGAATGCCCAGCAAGGCGACGTTGCCCCCGTTGTTCATGGCGTCCAGCATCTGCTGCAGGGCCGCAGCTACCCCTGACATCTCGAGACCGACGTCGAAGCCCTCGGTCATCCCTAGATCACTCATGACGGCACTCAGATCGGTCGAGTAGGCGTCGACGGCGCGGTCTGCGCCCATCTTGGCGACGATCTCGAGCCGAGAAGGTTTGATATCGGTGGCGACCACGTAGCGAGCTCCGACGTGACGGGCGATGGCGACGACCATCATGCCGATCGGGCCTGATCCCGTCACGAGAACGTCTTCACCCACGAGGTCGTATTCGAGGGCGGTATGGGTGGCGTTGCCGAGCGGGTCGAGCAGGCTGGCGACGGAGTCATCGATGTCATCTGGAACCGGGTAGGCGTTGAAGGCAGGGATGGCGACGAACTCGGCAGATGCCCCCGGCCGGTCTACCCCCACACCGATCGTGTTGATGCAGAAATGCCGCCGGCCGGCGCGGCAGTTGCGACATACCCCGCAGGTGAT
>JAZFSG010000108.1:0-16925 GCA_036446035.1 Acidimicrobiia bacterium
GGCCTGCTCGGCAGGGGCGGTGCGGCCTTCCCAACCGGCCGCAAGTGGGCCGCCGTTGCCACAGAAGAAGCGTCGCCCAAGTACGTCGTGTGCAACGCAGACGAATCGGAGCCGGGGACCTTCAAGGACCGTCTCCTCATGGACGCCGATCCCTTCGCCGTGATCGAGGCCATGACCATCGCGGCAATCGCCGTTGGCGCTGAGCACGGCTTCATCTACATCCGCGGCGAGTATCCCGAGACGAAGCGAACCCTGGAGGCGGCGCTAGTCGCGGCGCGAGGCGCCGGCTACCTCGGTGCCGATGTCGCCGGCAGCGACCGTTCCTTCGACATTGAGATCCGCCGCGGGGCCGGTGCCTACATCTGCGGCGAGGAAACGGCGATGCTGGAGTCGATGGAGGGCAAGCGAGGCGAGCCGCGCCAGAAGCCCCCATATCCGAACCAACACGGGCTCTTTGGCCAGCCGACACTCATCAACAATGTCGAGACCCTGGCCAACATCCCCCACATCATCAACGACGGCGCCGATGCCTTTCGCGCCGCTGGCACAACAGAGTCGACAGGTTCCCGGCTGTTCTGCCTCTCGGGCAACGTCGACAGGCCGGGCGTCTACGAGCTAGCCCTCGGGACGACGCTGCGCCATCTGCTCACCCTGGGGACCGATGATGTCGATTCGATCCAAGCGATCCTCCTGGGAGGCGCCGCCGGAACATTCGTGACCGACCTCGACATAGAACTGTCACACGAGGCAGCCAACGAAGCCGGGGTCACTCTGGGCTCGGGAGCGGTCGTCGTCTTCGGTGAGAGCGTCGACATGGCTGCCGTCGTTGCCAGGATCGCCCGCTTCTTCCGTGACGAGTCGTGCGGCCAGTGTGTCCCGTGCCGTGTCGGGACGGTTCGCCAGGAGGAAGCGCTGGTGCGGATCACCTCCGGGTCCGGCGATGCCGCCTTGCTCGCCGAGATCGGAGAGGTGATGGCCGAAGCCTCTATCTGCGGGCTTGGGCACACCGCATCCTCCGCCGTCCAGTCGGCGCTCGACCTGGGGCTGGTGGGCTCATGACCGCGGTGATGCCGTTCCCCAAGAGGGCCGTCGAGATCACAGTGGACGGCACCGCGGTCTCGGTGCCGGAGGGCTCGACGATCCTCGATGCCTGCAACACCGCCAGCGTCGACACGCCGACGCTGTGCTACGTCGAGACGCTGCGACCCGCCAACGCCTGCCGGGTCTGCGTCGTCGAGGTGGCAGGTTCGCGCACCTTGGTGCCTTCGTGCTCGCGAGTCGTCGAGGACGGGATGGAGGTTGTGACGGATTCATCGAGGGTGAGGCAGTCCCGCAAGATGATCCTGGAGTTCCTCGACTCGTCGGTCGACATGTCGCTCGCTGCAACGGACAAGTGGAGCGACACCTATGGAGCCGACGCCGGCAGGTACGGGCCTGCCGCGCCGGCCGCTGCGAGAGACGAGGCCCACGCCGGCCACCACCATGCGCCAGACGGGCTCTCGGCCGCCACCGTCGACCAGCCCGTAAAGGCCCACGACGAGTTGTACGTCCGCGATTACGGCAAGTGCATCCTGTGTTACAAGTGCGTCGACGCCTGCGGGGAACAAGCCCAGAACTCCTTCGCCATCTCTGTCGCCGGCCGCGGCTTCGACGCTCAGATCTCCACGGAGTTCGACACGCTTCTCACAGACTCGGCCTGCGTCTATTGCGGCAACTGCATCGGGGTGTGCCCGACTGGGGCGCTGATGTTCAAGAGCGAGTTCGACATGCGGGCGGCGAACACCTGGGACGAGTCGTCACAAACGATCACCGCGACCATCTGCCCCTACTGCGGCGTCGGTTGCACCCTCGAGCTGCACGTCCAGGACAACACGATCGTGAAAGTTACGTCCCCCATGGACCACGACGTGACCTCGGGCCACCTGTGCATCAAGGGCCGCTTCGGCTTCCAACACGTACAGAACTAGGGCCTATTGCCGAGTTGAGTGGTCGAATCGGAGCTGTTCGAGGTAGTCTCTCGACCTACCAGTGGCTTGCCGCTGGTCCTATGACGAAAGAAGAGGGATCCATGAAAAGGACTCTGAAACTATTGGCTTTGGTAGCTGCCTTTGTCATGGTCGCCGCAGCGTGCGGTGACACAAGCAGTGACACAACTACCGCAGCCACCGACGCGCCGCCGGCCACCGACGCTGCACCTTTTGCAGGTCTCTCGGTCGCGGCGCCTGATTGCGACTACGGCGGTTCGATCTCCAAGATCGAGGCGACAGGCGAGTACGAGGTGACCTTCACCATGTGTACTCCAGTGCCTGCCTTCCCGGCCATCGCAGCGTTCACGCCCTTCGGCATCCAGCCAGAAGAGCACCTCGCGGCAACCGGCGGTGCGCCGCTCGACAACCCGATTGGGACAGGCCCATGGGTACTCGACACATGGCAGCGTGGTGACAGCATCACGTTCAGCCGCTTCGACGACTACTGGGGTGAGGCCGCCGATTACTCGACGCTCGTCTTCCGGTGGGCAACAGAAGGCGCCCAGCGTCTCCTGGAGCTTCAGTCGGGCAACGTCGACCAGATCACCAACCTGAGCCCAGACGACTTCGGCACGGTGCAGGGCGACGGCGACCTGACGTTCATTCCGGTTGCGAACCCGAACACGCTCTATCTGGCCATGGTTGACCAGATCGATCCGTTCGGCGACGCTCCTGGTGAGATGACCGAATTCGCGGACGTCAACGTGCGCCAGGCGATCGCCATGGGCATCGACCGCCAGCGGATCGTCGACAACTTCTACCCAGAGGGTTCAGAGGTTGCCTCGCACTTCACACCGTGCTCGATCGATCTCGCTTGTGGCGGAGATGCCTGGTACGACTTCGACGCAGCAGCTGCCAAGGCACTGCTGGCCGATGCTGGCTACCCGGACGGCTTCGAGACCACGATCTTCTACCGAGACGTGTTCCGCGGCTATCTGCCGGAGCCCGGTCTGGTAGCGGTTGAGTTCCAGACGCAGCTCGAGGAGAACCTCGGCATTTCCGCCGATGTCGTCGTGATGGAGTCCGGCGAGTTCATCGACGAGTCGACCAACGGTCGCCTCGACGGTCTGTACCTGCTCGGTTGGGGCGCGGACTATCCGCACGTCACCAACTTCCTGGACTTCCACTTCGGCAAAACCAACCCGCAGTACGGAAACCCACACCCGGAGATCTACGAGCTCCTGGATGAAGGCAAGACCATCGCTGACGCAGCGACGGCCGCGCCCATCTACGAAGCTGCCAACAACGCGATCCGCGACCTGGTGCCGATGGTGCCAATCGCCCACGGCGCCTCGGCGTCCGCGACGCTGGCCGGAGTGGGCAACTCGCACTTCCGACCGTTCGGAGCGCCGTTGTTCCACAGGTCGACACCCGCCGAAGGCGACACCTTCGTCTTCCTGCAGAACGCTGAACCGATCAGCCTCTACTGCACGGATGAGACAGACGGTGAGTCACTGGCTCCTTGCCAGCAGGTGGTCGAGCCGCTGTTGGGCTACGCCATCGATTCCGGAAACGTCGAGCCTCGCTTGGCGACGGCTTGCACGGGCAACGACGATGCTTCGGTCTGGACTTGCTCTCTCCGTGAGGGCGTGACGTTCCACGACGGATCCACCTTCGACGCCAACGATGTTGTCGCTTCGTGGAGTGCCGGCATCGACGCAGCCGATCCGCTGCACGTCGGTAACACGGGGGCCTTCGAGTACTACAGCTACTTGTGGGGCAACCTGATCAACGCTCCGGAGTAAATCCCGGCTAGCCAAGACAGCAGTGAGGCGCACCCATTAGGGTGCGCCTCACTCGCGCATGCTGCAATTCATAGGACGACGCCTGCTTTTCGCCATCCCGGTCCTGATTGGGATCCTGGTTGTCACATTCTTCCTTGCCCGCGCCATCCCCGGTGATCCCTGCAAGTCGATCCTTGGCGAGAAGGCCACCGCCGAGGCCTGCGAGCGCTTCGCCGAGAACAAGGGCCTCAACGACCCCTTGCCGATCCAGTTCGGCATCTACATGAGCGACATGGTCCAGGGCGATTTCGGCAACTCCATTCGCTTCTCGAGGCCGGTGTCGCAGATGCTGATCGAACGGATGCCGATGACCATCGAGCTCGGGATGACAGCGCTGATCATCGCCCTCCTCATCGGCATCCCACTCGGAATCCTTGCTGCTATGAAGCACAACACGCCGACCGACGTCGGGACGATGATCGTTGCCAATGTTGGGGTGTCGATGCCCGTCTTTTGGCTTGGCCTGTTACTGGCCTATGTGTTCGCCCTGCTCTTGCAGGGCACCTTCCTCGAGCTGCCGCCGTCGGGACGGGTCACGGCTGGCCTCATCTCCGTGCCGTTCTACGAGGCCTGGGGATGGACGATCAACGAGGAGGGCTTCTTCGGGAACATCCTCGAGTTCATCTCCAACCACTTCATCTTCAACTCGCTCATCACGGGAGACTTCGAGATCTTCTGGGACACCATCAGGCACCTCATCCTGCCAGCGGTCGCACTCGCCACCATCCCGATGGCGGTCATCGCTCGTATCACCAGGTCGTCTCTTCTCGACACGCTGGGACGGGACTACGTGCGCACCGCAAGAGCGAAGGGGGCCCCGGAGCGTCGCGTTATCGCACGCCACGCCATGAGCAATGCCATGCTTCCTGTTGTAACCGTCATCGGCCTGCAGATGGGTGTGGTGTTCGCAGGCGCAGTACTCACCGAATCGGTCTTCGGGCTCGCAGGCGTCGGGACGGCCCTCGTCGAGGCCATCACCTCGCGCGACTTCCCCGTCATCCAGGCCATCACGGTGGTGGCCGCCGCCGGCTATGTCGTCATAAACATGCTTGTCGACATCTCCTACGCCTACCTCGACCCCAGGATCCGGCTGGAGTGACATGAGCGTCAAGCACGACCCCCTTGATCCAATCGAGCAGAACAGCCAGTTCCTGCTCTCCAAGCCAACTTCGCTATGGAAGGGAGCCTTCGGCCGCCTGCGTCGCCGCCGCACCGGCCAGGTGGGGATGGTGATCATCGGTGGGCTCTTGATCATGGCGCTCTTCGCTCCATTGATCGCCCCGTTCGAGCCCAACGAGGTGCTCATCGGCAAGGAGGAAATCAAGCGCAGGGAAGCCCCGTGCTACGACGCTCTCGACTTCATTGGTATGTGGCGGTGCCCGACCGAGGATGCGCCACAGCACCTGCTTGGAGTAGACGGCAACGTGCGCGACGAGTTCTCCCGAGTCGTGTTCGGCTCGCGAGTGAGCTTGGCAGTCGGCATAACCGTCGTCGTGATCGCCGTCACCATCGGCGCCATGCTCGGATCCATTGCCGGCTTCTGGGCCGGGTGGGCGGACAACATCATCATGCGGATCATGGATGTGATACTCGGCTTCCCGTCATTTCTCCTGGCCATCGCCATCGTTGCCGTGCTCGGCCCCGGTATTCGTAACGCCATGCTGGGCGTCGTCATCGTCAGTATTCCGGCCTATGCCCGCGTCATGCGCGCCGGTGTGCTGTCTATCAAGCAACTGGATTACGTCTCGGCGTCGCGGTCCCTTGGCGCCAGCCCCCTTCGCATCCTGTGGACACGGGTCATGCCGAATGCGCTGACTCCCCTCGTCGTGCTGGCGACGCTCGGCCTGGCGACCGCCATCCTCGACGTTGCTGGCCTGTCCTTCCTGGGCCTTGGGGCGCAACCGCCGAGCGCCGAATGGGGGACGATGCTGGCCTCGGAGCGGAACCAGATTTTCTCGGCGCCGCACCTGGTGTTCTTCCCTGGCCTGATGATCATGCTCACCGTTCTCGGCTTCAACCTGCTCGGCGATGGCCTGCGCGACGCCCTCGACCCCTCCCTTCAAGACTGATGTCAGACGACCTTCTTCAAGTACGGGATCTCCGCACCCACTTCCACACCCGTCACGGTGTGGCCAAGGCGGTCGATGGCGTCGACTTCAGCATCGCCAAGGGCGAGGTGCTGGGGCTCGTCGGTGAGTCCGGCTGCGGCAAGAGCGTCACCTCTCTTTCCATCATGCAGCTGGTGCCACCGCCGGGGCGTCTCGAGAGCGGACAGATCCTCTTTGACGGCCGCGACCTGGCCGCCCTTTCTCGCAAGGAACTGGAATCGATGCGGGGCGACGCCATCTCGATGATCTTCCAGCAGCCACAGTCATCTCTGAACCCGGTATTCACTGTCGGCGGCCAGATCTCCGAAGTCTTCGACCTGCACCGCGAGCTCGACAAGGAGGAGGCTGCGAAACAAGCGATCGAGATGCTCAAGCAGGTCGGCATTCCCGAGCCCGAGAGCCGGATGAAGGCCTACCCGCACGAAATGTCTGGCGGCATGGCGCAGCGGGTGATGATCGCCATGGCCCTCGCCTGCGAGCCAGAACTCCTGATCGCCGACGAGCCTACCACCGCCCTCGATGTCACCATCCAGGCGCAGATCCTGGACCTCATGCGTGCCCTGCAGCGCGACCGAGGCACAGCGGTTCTCCTCATAACCCACGATCTCGGGGTAGTCGCCGAGATGGCAGACCGGGTTGCGGTGATGTACGCGGGTGAGATCGTCGAGGAGACCGACGTCGCGACTCTGTTCGGCGACCCCAAGCATCCATACACCCAGGGGCTCATCGGTTCCATTCCCGTGCTCGGCCAGGTCAGCGACGAGCTGGCCACCATCCAGGGGACCGTCCCCAGTCTCGTCAACCTGCCAACTGGTTGCCGCTTCGCCCCCCGTTGCCAGGCGCGCATAGACAACAAGCTCGAGATCTGCACCCAGGAACAGCCCAAGTTGGAGCCCGTTGACGAGGGCCACAACGTTCGCTGTTGGTTGTACCGATGAGGAAGACGCTGATTCAGGTCCGCGACCTCACCAAGGACTTCCCGGTCAAGAGTGGGATCCTCAAGAGGACGGTGGCCGAGGTCAAGGCCGTCGACAACGTCTCCTTCGACATATTCGAGGGGGAGGCTCTTGGCCTCGTTGGTGAGTCTGGCTGCGGCAAGACGACGCTGGGGCGGATGTTGGTGCGCCTGCTCGAACCGACCGCAGGAACTATCCACTTCGAGGGCAACGACGTCGCCCACATGGAGGGCGCCGCCCTCAAAGAGTTTCGCAAGAACATGCAGATCATCTTTCAGGACCCGTTCTCATCACTCGACCCCCGTAGCCACGTCGGCAACAGCATCTCGGAGGGGTTGCGAATCCACGGCATCGGCGACGCCGACGAGCGTCGGCAGCGGGTCAAGGACATGCTGGAGCTGGTTGGGCTCGAGGAAGTCCACGCCCAACGCTTCCCCCACGAGTTCTCCGGCGGCCAGCGGCAGCGGATCGGCATAGCCAGGGCACTGATCCTGCGACCGCGCTTCGTCGTCGCAGACGAGCCGGTATCTGCTCTCGACGTCTCGGTGCAGGCGCAGGTTCTCAACCTGCTGCGGGAGCTGCAGAAGGAGCTCAATCTGACGCTGCTGTTCATCGCCCACAACCTGGCCGTAGTCGAGCACATCTCCGACAGAGTCGCCGTCATGTACCTCGGCGACATCGTTGAAACAACGGACCGCGAGACCCTGTATCGCAACCCGAGGCATCCCTACACCAGGGCGCTGTTGTCAGCCATCCCTATCCCAGATCCGACCCTGAACAGGGAGCGCGTCGTCCTCCAGGGTGACGTACCCAGCCCGCTGAACCCGCCGTCTGGCTGCAAATTCCATCCGCGGTGTCCGATCGCAGTTGAGGGAGTTTGCGACGTCGAGATCCCTCGACTCCTTCCCGTTAGTGGTGAGGAGCTTCACGAAGCATCGTGTCACCTGCGCACCGGCGCCCACCAGCATCTCGATCCCGACCTCAGAGGCGCCACCAACTAGTTGGCAGCTCGGGTCCGCGCCTTAGGATTTCGGCCATGGCGATCATGCGCAACACGCTGCTGTGGGCCTCAGAGAACGGCTTCCTCAAGAAGCATGTCCCGCGGCGCAAGTTCGTACAACGAGCGGTTCGTCGATTCATGCCCGGGGAGCAAATCGAAGACGCGCTGGTTGCGGCCAACCGACTCTCTGACAAAGGGATCACGACGACGCTGACAGCTCTCGGCGAGAACATCACCGATATCTCCGAGGCAGACGCCGAGCTCGAGCACTACCTCGGCGTCTACAAGGACATCGAACGCACCGGCACCGACACGGAGATCTCGGTCAAGCTGACACACCTTGGGCTCGACATTGACCCGAAGCGCACCGTCGAGATCATTGACGCCTTGGCAGATCGGGCCAAGCAGGCCAATAGCTGGTTGTGGATCGACATGGAGGCGAGCGAATACGTCGAAGCGACTCTCGACATATATCGCCAAGCTCTCGAAAACCACGGCAACGTCGGCATCTGCCTTCAGGCCTATCTCCACAGAACGCCGAAGGACATCGAGGAGCTGGCCCCGATGAAGCCAGGCGTCCGACTGGTCAAGGGTGCCTACAAGGAGCCATCCGACATCGCGGTCAACAGCAAGGGCGACATCGATACCCGGTTCCTCGAGGTCGGCAAGATGTTGCTCGACAGGGCGGACGACATCAAGGTTGCCCTTGGCTCTCACGATGTCGATCTCCTGGATCAGCTGGCGAAGTACGCCTCAGGAAGAGCGATTGGCAAGGACAAATACGAGATCCAGATGCTGTACGGCATCAGGGTGCCCGACCAGCACCGGTATGCCGCTGACGGCTACCAGATGCGAACCCTCGTCGGCTACGGAGACGGCTGGTACCCGTGGTACATGCGCCGCCTTGCAGAACGGCCCGCCAACCTCGGGTTCGTGTTCCGGTCGATCTTCTCCAGAAGCAAGTAGCGGCTTGTTTTTCGTCTCTCGTTTCCTCCCCTCTAGGGGGAGGTGCCGGCGAGCACGCAGTGCTTGGAGGCGGAGGGGCTTCCGGCGATCGCCTCCCGCGGGGAAGCCCCCCTCCCCGGCTGCGCCGGTACTCCCCAAGAGGGGGAGAAGCCGAGCGAGACGACTTAGTCGAAAACGCTCACTTCGTCGGCAACTCAGTTGACCGACGCCTCTACCCCAGATCCTCGGGCCTGTTGAAGCTTGGCTCAGTTGGCCAGTCGGCTGGGACCGGAACGGCCGTACCAAGCTCGTCGAGCAGCTTCTGCATCGAGCGCTCGCCGCGGTCCAGCAGACCCTGAGCGACGGGAACTGCGCTCAATTCGTAGCGAGCGAACAGAGGCTCCCACGTGTGATGTGTCCGAAAGGCCGCGGTCTCCTCCGCAGCAACGATGGCCTCTGCCCAGTCGGCACGCGGCTCCCGCAGATCGCACGCCGCTAGGAAGACCGGCCCACCAGCATCGCCGAGCGCGGTTACCAGGCCGCCCAGCGGACCCTGGCCCGGAACCAGGTCGCCGATGGTGCTCAAGCCGAGGTCGTCATAGGCGTTGGGGACAGCAGCCACCACGGTCGCCGGGCCGACAACAGCTGAGAGCCCCGAGACCACGCGAACAATCAGCGGCACCCCCGCCAACTCGGCACGCGCCTTGTCTGAGCCGAAACGACTGCTGGCGCCGCCGGCGAGGATGTAGAGCGGAATCACTCGTCGTAGGGCTTGCCGTGCCCGGCGCCCTTCATGGAGGCGACGGCATGGGCGAGAACGGGAACCAGCGCCCGCAGGCTGTCCGTTGCTCCCGCCGTCGAGCCTGGAAGGTTGATGACAAGCGAGTCGCCGATCGACCCGGCGACGCCGCGCGATAGGTATGCAAACGGCGTTGACTCGGCACCAACCGCCCGTGACATCTCCATGAGACCCGGATGCGGCCGCTCGACAACGGCCCTCGTAGCCTCCGGAGTCACATCGCGGGGGCCCAGCCCGGTGCCGCCAGTCGTCAGGATGACATCCGGCGGTTCGGGCATCTGTGCCCAAGCCGTCAGCTGAGCGCTGATGCCTTCGGCCTCGTCGGGCACCAGCCCAGTGGTCACCTTCGAGCCCTCGAGCGACCGCTCCATCAGCTCGCAGAGGGCAGGGCCGGCCTCGTCGGTCGCCTCGCCCCGGAAGCACCGGTCGGAGATCGTCAGCACGGCGTATCGCATCAAGGGTTCGCCACGTAGTCCCCGCTTGATCCACCGGTCTTCGACAGCAGGCGGACACCATCTATGACCATGGACTTGTCGATCGCCTTGCCCATGTCGTAGACCGTCAAGGCGGCGACCGTCACTGCCGTCAGCGCTTCCATCTCCACTCCCGTGCGGGCGGTGGCGCTCACGGTCGCCGTCAGCCTGATCATCGGACGCTCGATGGCGGCCTCGACCTCGATGTGATCTATCGGTAGTGGATGACACAGCGGGATGAGCTCGTGGGCACGTTTGGCGGCCTGGATGCCGGCCAGGCGAGCGGTCTCCAGGACGTTGCCTTTGGCGACCGTGTTGGCGTCGATGGCATCGAGAAGCTCTTCACTAGCGCGGACAACTCCCTCGGCAATGGCGGTGCGCGCCGTCTCGGCCTTGGAGCCGACGTCGACCATCCGCGCTTTGCCCTCGGGGCCGATGTGGCTGAGGCTCATGGTGAGGTCCACCCATAGAACGGCCACGGCCCAGCACCGCTCTCGCCGGGCGGCAGGACAACGAAGCCGTCGGAGCGGGCGGCCGAGACCAGATCACCCGAGCCCTTGGTCTGGACGAGATTGGCCCCGCCATCGCGGTCGATAGTCACGAGCCGATGCCACCACAGATCGATCGACTCACCGTCGGGGTTGGCCACGGCAACGGCAGGCGCGGGCGGGTCGTATTCGGTGATCCCGGCCAGCTTCCGAAGAGCCTGCAATCCCCAGCGCCGAGCTGTCACCATCACCGACACCGGGTTTCCAGGCAGGCCGAGGATGGCCTGGCCGGAGGGACCCGTGGCGCCGAGAAGCGGCTTTCCCGGGCGCTGTCGCAGACGGTGAAACACGATCTCGCCGCCGATGTCGGCGATGACCTCGGGCACGAAGTCGTAATCCCCCATCGAAACGCCTCCTGTGAGGAAGACGGCATCGCAGCGGTCGAGGAGCTCACCGAGCGTCTTCGTCAACAGCTCCCGGTTGTCGACCCGCCGTTCGGTAGCAACGAGATCGATCCATGGTTTGGAGCCGGTTAGAACCGAAACCGCCGAAGTATTCGAGTCACGGAGTTGCCAGGGTGTCGGGGTTTCTGATGGCGCCAAGACCTCGTCGCCGGTAGCGATGATGCCGATGCCAACCGGCCGATAGACCTCCGGCTGAGTTACGCCGAACGTGGCAAGTGCAGCAGCGACGGTGGCATCGATCTCGACGCCGGGGTCGAGCACCCTTTCCCCCTCGGGCAGGTTCTCGCCGCGCCGGCGAATATGAAGACCGGCCTCGATCACGACGTCTGGGCCGATGAAGATCGAGGACTCTCGCTCCTCAACGTCCTCTCGCTTGACGACGGCATCAGCACCCTCGGGGATGGCACCGCCGGTGAAGATCCGCACAGTGCTTCCGGGCTTCATAGGCGGAGGCGGCTCGCCGATTGATACCTCTCCTGAGATCGGAAGCTCGCCGGCGGCGGCGTCCAAACCCACGGCGTATCCATCCATCGCGGTCACATCGACGGCCGGGCTTGGACGGTCGGATGAAATCGCGGCAGCGAGGACGCGACCGCCCGACTGATCCAACGCAACGGACTCCGTCGAAACAGGGGAAAGAAGCTCGACCAGCCTCGTGACGGCAGTGCGTGGATCTTCGAGGCTCATCGCATGACTTCTCTCACAACCGGGATCTTGAACAGCGGGATATCATCCTTCATCCTCGAAATGAATTCCGCTGCGGCAGCCAACCCTTCGACCCTGTGTTGAGATGCGATACGAAGACGAAAGGAGGTCTGGCCGACTGCAACCCGACCAACGGCGTGCTCGACAGTGACGGCTTCGAGACCGTGGAGTTCCAGCATCTCCCGAGCCAGCTCCTCGAGCATCGTTTGTGCCATGGGTCGGTAGGCATCGTATTCGAGGGCATCGATGTCTGCTCCCTCCTCGGTCGGACGCACCACCCCTTCGAACGACAGCACGGCCCCGGCGCCGGGGGCAGACCATGGAGCAGCATCCGACAGCGGGCCGTCGACAATCGTGACGGGGATGCTCATCCGCCCGATACCGGGCCGACGAGGGCGATCTCGTCGTCTGAGGTAACGATCTCATCGCCGCCGACGAACTTCTGGTTCACAGCAACTCGACAGGACGGGACTCCGCTCAGCCCTGGGTACGCCTCCGACAGATGAAGCTTGAGCTCGTCGGCGGTAACCGATCCTTCAGGGATCTCGAGATCGAGGGACCGCTCGCCGGCAGCCGCCGCTTCCGCCCCGAACAGCATCACTCGGTAGGTCATAGACGCTGCGCTTTCGGTATCGAGTGCTCCCAATCGGCGAGCAAAGCACGCAGGGTGGATACGAAGGCAATCGGTTGATCCAGGAAGAGATGGTGATGGGACTCGGGGATCGTGATGACGGGGGCCACCCTTCCCATCAGCTCGTACATGTAGTCGGCAGTGTCGGCCGGAACGACCACGCTGTGGTGACCGCGAATCAGTGCCACCCTGATGCGGACAGCCGCCAATTGCTCATTCATGGGAACCATGGTGTGAGTGAACAGGTGTGGATCGAACTTCCACGTCCACCCCTCATCGGTCTCATGGAGCGAATGTCTGGCAATGTGCTCGATGACGTAGTCGTTGTCGCAGGGCTGCGGCGGGACAAGTCGGAAGCGCTGCATGGCCTCTTCGAGCGTTGGATAGATGCCGGGCGATCGGAAGGCCGCCCCGCGCGCTCCCTCCTCGGACTCGGGGTCGGGACGGCGCACCGGCGAATCAACGATGATGGCGCCGGCCAACCGGCCTCCATGGCTGACCGCTGTCTGGATAGTCACGAGTCCGCCAAGACTGTGGCCGACGACGACAGGTGGTCCCGGGAATCCTGCGTCGTCTGCGACGGCTACTACCTCTTCTGCCCACAGGCGGTGGGAGTAGCGATCACGGCGACCGCTCTCGCCATGGCCGCTGAGGTCGAGAGCCACGACGTGATAGCGATGGGTGAGGAACGGGGCGACGAAGCTCCACCAGTGGGCATGGGCGGCGCCGCCATGCACGAGAACCAATCCCGGTGACCCGGCCTCGCCCCAGTCGAGGTAGCTGATGGGCGCACCCTCCACCTCGATTATCCGTTTGGTGAACGGGGCATCGAGAGCTTGTTTGAACCAGCCTGGTGAATCCATAGGAGCTCCCAGGCTAGGGCAAGCGTCCCAACAATATTGCTGCCGCTAGAGGACGGCTAGCCGGTCGGGTTGCCGACTCCGCCGCTGCAGAGGGCGCCGGGCTCGGGGGTCGTCGCTCCGTCCTTCTGCGTCACGACGAAGGCCTTGATGACGGATTCATCGAACTCGGGAATCCGAAGTTGTCTGCCCCAAACGGCGGCAACGACGTCGTCTCCGAGCCCTGGATAGGCAGATACCAAGACCTTGGATTGCGTCCCGAAGTCACGCAGCTTGTCGAGCTCATCCTCAGAAAGGCCAGGGTCGTAGGTCAGCCACACGGCCCCATGTTCCAGCGCGTGGACCGCGTTCCCGTTGGGCACCTGGGTGTTGTAGAACCCACAGTTCATCCACACCGAGGCGTGGGGGCCGCCGACCGGAGGATCCTGCTCATAGGCAACCTCCTCGGCGGTGTGGTCACGGGCAAGGCCCGCATAGTCCTGGATGCCCGCGGGCTCCTCGATTGGGGCCAGGCCGCTGAAAGCCATTGCCAGCAGAACGACAACAACGACGGCACCGGCGCCGAAGGCCGCGTACTTGAGCCAGGGCGTCTTGGCAGCTGGCGCCTGCGCAGTGCGCGCCACTACGGGCTTTCGCGTGCGGTCGGTCTTCTTGGCTCTTGGCTTGTTTCCCACGAAGTGGGGACCTTAGTTGGCGTCGGTCGCTATGCCTGGGCTTATCAGCTTCTCGAGCCTGGCGAGACCACGACGCTGCAGCGCTTTGACCGCGCCCTGCCTCTTGCCGATTGTCCTCGCAATGTCGTCGATAGTGAAGCCGCCGACGAAGCGCAGGACCAGAACGTCACGCTGCATTTCGGGTAGACGGTCGAGAACCGCCACGATCTCCTTGGTCGTGGCTACCTCGACGGCCTCCTCTTCGACGTTGCCGCCGATGACATCCCACGGGTCGGCAACCGGTGTCACCGGTCGGCGACCCCGAGCGCGACGCTCGTCGATGAGCCTGTTGTGGGCGATGGTGAAGGCCCACGATCTGAACCCCGACTCCTCGCCCTCGAAAGTCTTGATGTTCCGAGCCAACTGCAGGAAGGTCTCGCCGACAAGGTCCTCGGGTTCAGCGGCACCCTGCAGACGGAGGTAGCCGAGAAGGCCACCTGCCAGGTCTGTGTAGAGCCGTGACCATGCCCACTCGGCACCTTCGCGGGCCGCGGTGATGACACTGGCGAACTCCTCCACACCAGCGAGGCTACGAGGAGAGCTATCGACAGCGTCCTCCATCTCGTCTAGCTCCTCCCGCTCACGCAACGCCACGGCTAGCCGCCGCCTCCGCTGTTATCGACGGTGGTAGTGGTCTCGTCATCGTCGTCGTCGATGGTGGTGGACGTGTTGTCGTCATCGATGGTGGTCGACGTGCTGTCGTCGTCGATGGTGGTGGACGTGCTGTCGTCGTCGATGGTGGTGGACGTGCTGTCGTCATCGATGGTGGTCGACGTGCTGTCGTCATCGATGGTGGTCGACGTGCTGTCGTCATCGATGGTGGTCGACGTAGCGTCATCGTCATCGTCATCGTCGATCGTGGTCGACGTGCTGTCGTCATCGATGGTGGTCGACGTAGCGTCGTCGTCATCGTCGATGGTGGTCGAGCTTCCGGTGTTGTCGTCGTCATCGTCGTCGATGGTGGTCGAGCTTCCGGTGTTGTCGTCGTCATCGTCGATGGTGGTCGACGTGACCCCGACATCGTCGGGGTCGGGGAAGTCCACTCCCACCACCGAGGCCACGTCGGCAACCACCGACTGCACCGGATCAGGAAAGGCGTTGGCGGCAGCGGCGCCTCCAGCAGCAGCGGCGACGGCCATGGAGCCGATGATGACCTTGGCGGTCATCGAGGTGACCAATCCGCCGAGCACTGTGCGGCGGCGCCACTTCGGCGAGGCTGGGGTGGGTACCGACCCCGAGGATTCCGCAGCGGCAGCGGCCGTGGCTGCGGCGGAGATCTGCTCAGGAGCGCTACCTCCAGGTGTTCCGTTGCCGACGGACGCCAATACTTCGAGGAAGCCGTCCAGTTCTGGGGTTCTGTCGCTCATACCTAGTAACCGACGCGGACCCCAGAAGGGGTACGGGTCACATGACTCCCTGCGCTCGGAGCCACGAGGCTGTCTCTGCCACGGCTGTCATCAGGTCGTACCTCGGCTCCCAGCCAAGAAGAGATCTTGCCTTATCCATCGGAAACTGCTTCGCCGTTAGCGCGTACCTCAGGAGTTCATCGATAACCGAGCGGGTGGTGCCAGCTGCCCCGAACCTTGCTACCGCGGCCGCAGAGAGCCTGGCCAGCGACACCGGGAGGGGGATCCAACGGTCGCTACCGATCAACGCGCCATATGCCGCCTGGTACTCGCGCCAGGTCGGAGCGGGGTCGAGACAGCAGTTGAAGGCCTCGCCCCTAGCGACCGGATCGGTCGCGACCGCGGCTACCAGATCAGCGACGTCCGAAACGTAGACGACCGGCAACGTTCCCTTGCCCATTCCGATGTTGAATGCCAGCCGTCTCTTGGCGCGCTTGACAACATTCGCCGACCAGAACCGCGCTCCAGGCCCAAAGATGCCGCCCGGCCTGATGATCGTGACGTCGGGGAACTCGGCACGAGCGACCTCCTCGGCCTCTGCCTTGGTCGTCGAGTATGCCTGCGACGATGGGTTGAGCGGCAGGGTTTCGGGGAAGTAGGTCCCTTGGTAGCCGTAGACGGCAACGCTCGATATGTGCACGAGACGCGGCACTCCGGCGAGCGCTGCACTGCGTGCAACGTGCTCCGTTCCATCCCTGTTGACGCGCCGCTGATGGTCAAGGGGACCACCCAGGGAGGCTGCGCAATGGACGACGAGGTCCGCGCCTTCGAAGGCTCTCACCGACCATCCGGCCTCCATGAGATCCCCATCGAACGGACCTTTGGGGTCTGTCGGGCGAACCAATGCCCGCACTCGAGCACCGCTACTCCCAAAGAGCTCGGCGACGGCGGAGCCGAGGAACCCGGCGGCCCCGGTGACGGCGACGGTCATTCCTTCCATCTCGCGACCATAGGTGAAATACAATCAGTCCCCCGTGCGCCATACGACAATCCTCCTTCTTGTCCTCCTTTCCGCCTGTAGCAACTCGGGCCTGACAACGCCGACCAACGCTCTCTCCAAGGAACCGACCACAACCACCAGCGGAACGCCGCAGACGACAACCGCCGACGAGGATCTCAGTCCTCCAGAGTTACTAGATCCCTTCGATCTGGCGGAGGAGCCACTTGCCAATCTCGACATCGAGGGGTTCGACTTCGACAACGTTGACGGTGGTCTCGTCGAAGCCGTGCAGGTTCGCATGAGCGTCTTCGCGAGCCTTACTTCCGCGTCGGTCTTCGACGAGCTGGTGGCCGACGACGGCGCCGAAGTTGTGGCGGTCTCCCTCTATCCAGCCGGAGCTGCGCGGGGCGACCCGGGGCTGGCCCTCGCCATCGCCGAGGCCATAGGTGACGCCTCTCCCAGCTTCGCAGATCCAGAGGAACGCCCCGTTGGTGGACAGACGACCTATGAAGTCATCGAGGCCGACACCGCCTGGATCCTGTGGGCGAACAACACCCACCTCTTCATCACTGCCGGCGACCGTGACTCCGCCTCCGAAGTGATGGAGGCGATCATCAACGAGACAT
>JAZFSG010000109.1:0-6942 GCA_036446035.1 Acidimicrobiia bacterium
TCTTCTGGTTCGAAGGTGACGGCCTCTTCGACCTCTTCGACCTCCGCGACCTCTGCGACCTCTTCGGGTTCGAAGGTGACAGCCTCTTCGGCTATTGAATCGCCTACAGACTCGGCGGCGGGCGCAACGTCATCGGTGCTGAGGCTCTCGAGCTCTTCATAGACGTCAACCGAGCTCTCCTCGGCGAAGAGCGGCTCGTATGTTTCCTCCGCAGCATCCTCGGCAGCATCCGCGGCTTCATCGCTGCGCCGTTTGCGACCGAACAGGCCACGCCTAGAAGTGTCCTCCTCCACCTCGGTGGTGTCGGCAACGAACTCCTCCTCGGCAACCTCCTTCGACGACACCCAATCGGGGTGCCAGGGGTCACCTGGATGTGGATCGAATTCGCCCGTGTCCTTGCTCACGGGTCACTTCCTTCCGCGCTGCGTCACACCTGCAGCAGTTCCTGTTCTTTGTGCGCCAGCAGGTCGTCGAGCTGACTTATGAATCTGTCAGTCTTCTCCTGAAGTTCCTTCTCGGCCCGCCGAATGTCGTCTTCGGACGCATCGCGCGACTCCATGTGATCTTTGGTGTGGCGGCGGACATTTCTCACAGCCACGCGGCCCTCTTCCGCCATATGGCGCGCCACCTTGATGAGCTCATGACGTCGCTCCTCGTTGAGCGGAGGGAAGGCGATGCGAATCACCGTGCCATCGTTTGAGGGATTGAGCCCAAGGTCAGCCGAGGCAATGGCTTTCTCGACGTCGCCGATGGAACCCTTATCGAAAGGCTGCACGACGAGCAACTGCGGCTCGGGAACCGAGAACGAAGCAAGCTGCTGCAGCGGCGTTTGCGTGCCGTAGTACTCGACCATCACACGGTTGAGAATGGTGGGATTGGCGCGACCGGTACGCACAGTGGCGAACTCGCCCTGGGTGTGCTCGATGGCCTGCGCCATCTTCGTCTCCGCCTCGGTGAGGAGGTCTTCCATCACTCCAAGCCTTTCAGTGGACCAGCGTGCCCACTTGGTCGCCCTTGAGGGCGGCCGCAACATTGCCAACCTTGGTGATGTTGAACACCCGGATCGGCAGCTTGTTGTCCATGCACATCGTAATTGCCGTGCTGTCCATTGGCCTAAGACCCAAGGTAAGCACATCCATGTACGTGATCTCTTCGAACAGCTCGGCGTCTGGATCAACTTCCGGGTCGTCGGCGTAGACGCCGTCGACGCGGGTCGCCTTCAGCACGATTTCCGCCCCGATCTCGGCCGCCCGCAGCGCCGCAGTTGTGTCGGTCGTGAAGAACGGGTTCCCGGTGCCTGCGGCGAAGATGACAACACGCCCCTTCTCTAAGTGGCGGATCGCCCGGAGACGGATGTAGGGCTCGGCGACCTGCTCTATGGAGATCGCCGTCTGCACGCGGGCCTTGGCCCCTGTGTGCTCGATGGCGTCGCGGAGGGCCAGAGCATTGATCACAGTCGCCAGCATGCCCATGTAATCGGCGTTGGCCCTGTCCATGCCCTGCGAAGCCGAAGTGGTCCCGCGGAAGAAGTTGCCCCCGCCGACGACGACGGCGACCTCGATGCCGGTGCGGTGAGCTTCAGCAATCTCGCCAGCGACTCGGTAGACAGTCGTTGGGTCGATGCCGAATCCGAGTTCGGGGTCTGCGAATGCCTCGCCTGAGAGCTTGAGAACCACTCGCCGCGTCACGACGAGCCCTCCCCTACGGCGATGCGAACGAACTGGGATACCCCAATGTTCTCGCCCATGGTGGCCGACAGCTGCTCGACCATGTCCCCAACGGTTCCGTCGAATCGCTCGGGGTTCACGAAGGTCTGCTCGTAGAGCACATAGTCCCGATAAAAGGACTTGAGCTTGCCTTCGACCATCTTCTCGATGATGTCTTCCGACTTGCCCTCGTTGCGGGCCTGGGCTGAGATCAACTCCCTTTCGGACTCGACGGCGTCCGGCGGTACTTCATCCCGCGTTCGCCAGCGCGGTTTGGCGGCGGCCACATGCATGGCGACGTCGTTAGCAGCCCTTTGGAACTCCTCTGACTTGGCGACGAAATCGGTCTCGGCAGCCAGCTCGACCAGAACGCCAAGCACCGGGCGATCCGCCTGCCGGTGGAGATAGAGGCCAACCGAGCCTTGGCCCTGAGCACGCTCGCCCCGTTTCCGAGCGTCGGCGATTCCCCTCTCCAGGAGAAGTCGGGACGCCTTGTCGAAGTCGCCATCGACTTCTTCGAGGGCCCTCTTGGCATCCATCATCCCGGCGCCAGTTGCCTGGCGCAGCTTCTGCACGTCCTTGGCAGAGATCACTTGCCCTCCCCTCCGCCCGGCTCGGCCTCCTTTGTCGGTCGGGTATCGGCGCCGCTGTCTGGCGTCGGTTTCGCTTCGGCGGCCGCCAGCTCTTTAGCTGCTGCCATGTCGCTGGCTTTGGCTGCAGCCTCTGCCTCGGCTTCCTTGGTGGCCAATTCTTTGGCCACAGCTGCGTCTGCGTCAGCCTTCTCTTTCGCGGCCGCTGCCGCCAAACCGGCACCCTCGATGCAGGCGGCGGCGATCATGCCCGCCATCAATTCGGCCGATCGAATGGCATCGTCATTTCCTGGAATGACGATGTCGACGTCATCCGGATCGCAGTTGGTGTCAACCACCGCGATGATGGTGGAGTCGACCCGCTTCGCCTCTTTGACGGCGATCTCCTCGGTTTTGACGTCGATGATGAAAACGGCATCGGGAGTGGAGTGCATATCGCGCACTCCGCCGAGGACGGCGTCCAGCTTCGTCCACTCGCGACGCAGCTTCAGGCGTTCCTTCTTGGGTAGCGCCTCGATCTCGCCAGATGTCTCCATCCGTCCCAGCTCCTCCAAGTAGAGAATCCGCTTGTGGATGGTGTTGAAGTTGGTGAGCATTCCGCCGAGCCACCTGTTGTTCACATATGGCATCCCGGCCTTCTCGGCGCTCTCGCGCACGACGGCCTGGGCCTGCTTCTTGGTTCCGACGAAGAGGACTTTGCCGTTCTTCGCCGTGATGTCGCGCACGGTTTCGTAGGCACGCTCTGCTTGATCGATGGTCTGTCGAAGGTCAATGATGTGGATGCCGTTGCGGTCCCCAAAGATGTACGGACTCATCTTGGGATTCCACCGGCGGGTTTGGTGTCCGAAGTGGACACCGGCCTCCAACAGCTGGCGCATGTTGACTGCGGGCACTGCTAATCGTCTCCTGTTTCCGGTTCGGGTCCTCCGCCTCGCCCGAAACCTCCACAGAGCTATCAGCTCCGACCGGGGAGGGTGCGGCGTGACGTGCGGTTTGCGGCGGAAGTGTAGCGGGGCGCCTAGCCGGTCGACAGGCGTGGCTCGGCCATCCGGTTGCGCAGGCTCATGACGGCCTTGGTGTGGATCTGGCACACCCGCGACTCGGTGACTCCGAGAACTCCGCCGATCTCGGCGAGGGTGAGCCCCTCGTAGTAGTACAGGGTCACAACGAGCCGCTCGCGTTCGCCGAGCCGTCCGATGGAGTCGGCGAGGACGAAGCGGGTTTCATGGGACTCGAAGTCACCGCTGGGGTCGGGAGCCTTCGGATCTGACAACAGGTCTCCCACTGAAGACGATTCTCGATCGTCGGGGCTAAGGAGCTCGTCGAGAGCGACGAGCCCGAGGTTGGCGATCTCCGCGAGGGTGTCCTGCAGCTCGGTGAGAGTGACGCCCACCTGCGCCGCCAACTCCTCGTCAGTGGGTGTGCGCTCCAGCTTGTGCTCGAGCTCGGCCATCGATCTTTGGATCTCGCGAGCCTTGGCCCGCACCGACCTCGGCACCCAGTCCAGAGCGCGCAGCTCGTCGAGGATGGCGCCGCGGATTCGATTGACGGCGTAGGTCTCGAACTTGATGCCGCGGCTCATGTCGAACTTGTCGATGGCGTCTATGAGCCCGAAGGTTCCGTAGGACGCCAGGTCACCATGGTCGACCGAACGCGGCAGGCCGACACCGACTCGGCCGGCCACGAATTTGACCAGCGGCGAGTAGTGAAGGATCAGACCTTCTCGTGCTTCGGGTTCGGCGCTCTTCTTGAAACGCTCCCAGAGCTCGACGATCTCCTCCTGCGGACGTGCCTCAGGCACGTGGGTGCGATCTGTCATACGTAGCCCGGAGATGCTCCCTCGTAACGGATGTATATATCTGTGTAGTAGCCAGATCGGCGTGTCCCAGAAGTTCTTGAACAGCTCTTAGGTCAGCGCCATGTTCCAACATATGGGTGGCGAAGGAGTGCCGCAAGGCATGTGGGTAGGTCCCGAGCCGCTTCCTCACTACGCGACGCATCCCTCTCGGGTCGAGTGGTCCTCCGCGTACCCCAACGAATAGGTGACTTCCGGCGTCTACTCCAGCGATGGCGGGCCTGCCTCTTGCCAGGTAGGCGTCGAGTGCGGTCCTGGCCTGGCCCCCAACGGGCACCGCCCGATCCTTGTTTCCCTTGCCTCGAACCCGAAGGAAGCTGCTGTCACGCAGGTCGCTGATTCGCAGCGATGCCAATTCGGAGACGCGCAGCCCCGAGCCGTAGAGCAGCTCTATCACAGCTCGGTCGCGCAGCGATTCTGGATCCTCGTCGGACACCTGGTCGAGCAACGCCCCGAGGCTGCGCGCCGGAACGGCCCTCGGCAGCGAATGCTCTCTGTTGGGTGTCGCTACTCCCTCAGCCGGGTTGGCGACAACCAGCCCGCGGCGGGAGGCATCTGCGAAGAACGAGCGAACGACCGACACTTTGCGCGAGATGGAACGGCGGGCGTAGCGCCGCGTCGAGAGGAAGGCCAGGTAGCGCCGCACGGTGGTTCGGTTGACGTCCTCGAGCCCCTTGATCGCCCCCCTGTCGGCGTATTCGAAGAACTGACAGAGATCGCGTCGGTAGGCGTCGATGGTGTGAGGCGACAACCCGCGCTCGGAGTCGAGGCGCTCGATGTAGTCATCGAGCGCGCGCTCTGCCCACGCAGGTGGGTTGGGGACACTGGCCATCGGCGCATGGTGGCGAGAGCGACCACGCTTGGCAACAACCTGCTTCAGAGAGTTGGGGCCTACACCGGCGGCTGCGGGTCGTATTGGATGTAGCGCTTGACCTCACGGGCTCGTTCCTCGGAGTGCAGTCGCTTCACGAGATGCAGCGCCATGTCGATCCCGGCCGAAACGCCGGCGGCAGTGACGATGTCCCCCGAGTCGACGAAGCGGTCATCTGGCCGCACCTCGATGGTGTCGTCGAGGGCAGCCAAGGCGTCCAGCGACCCCCAGTGAGTCGTTGCCGGACGACCCGCCAGCAGACCGGCGGCGGCGAACACCAAGGAGCCGGTACAGACGCTGGTGCGAAGGGTGCCGTCCATGGACCGCACCCAGTTGAGGACTGTTTCGTCCTCCAGCTGAGGACGGGTGCCCTGCCCACCGGGATAGATGAGCACATCGATAGGCGGGGCATCAGCCCACGTGTGGTCGGCCAGCAACCGCAACCCTTTGGCGCAGGCGATCACGCCCTCGTGCTGCGAGATGGTGACAACCTCAACCTCGTCCTCGGGCCACTTCTGCGCCCAGGCCGCCAGCACCTCCCAGGGGCCGGCCCAGTCGAGTTCCTCGGCGCCGTCGAAGAGGAAGATCCCGAATCTCATCCGACCACCTTCCCCTTCTTGACGGCAACGCCTTCAGCTCGCAGCAGTTGAGCGTGTTGTCGCTCTTCGCCGGGGACAAGTCGACCGGTCGAGGTGACGACCCTCCACCAAGGCAAACCGTCGACGCGCTGCAGTGCGTTGCCGACCGCCCTGGCGGCACCAGGAAAGCCGGCCTGGAGAGCTACTTCCCCGTAGGTCACGACCTCGCCCGGAGAGAGGGACCGAACGACCTCCGCCACCGCTTCATCGAAGTCAGTGCCCACTAGGGCGTGTCGAACAGCCGGTCGCCCATGTCGCCGAGGCCAGGTCTGATGTAGTAGGTGTCGGTGAGACCATCGTCAAGCGACGCCGCGACGAGGCGGACGTCGGAGTGATCGGCCTCCAACCTCTCCACTCCTTCGGGAGCCACCACACAACACAGTGCGGTGATGTCGGTGCCTCCTGCCTCCTTGACGCGATCGATGGCCCACGACAGCGAGCCGCCCGTGGCCAGCATCGGCTCCAGGATCAGCACCCTGGCGTCGCCGATGACCGGGAACTTGACGTAGTACTCCTCCGGCTGCGCCGTCTCCTCGTTGCGCTGCACGCCGGCGTAGCCAACCTTGACGCCGGGCAGCAGGTCGACGACCGCGTCCAACATTCCAAGGCCGGCTCGCAGCACGGCAACCGCGACCATCTGCGGGAACCGGTAGCCGCTGGTGGCTTCGAGCGGCGTCTGCAGCGGGTACTCCGCGAGCTTGGCATCCTCGGTGGCGGTCTCAACGAGGTGGTAGGTAAGCCGGCGAGCCGCCGCACGAAATGCCTCGGGCTCCGTTCTCTCGTCGCGCAGGATGCTCAGGTAGTGGGCGGCAAGAGGATGGTCGACGACGGTGAACTGCATGGGCGGAGCGTAGCTGATGGTCATGAGCGGCTAGCTGCCGACCGCCCGTCCTCGGAACGGGCCGTGATTCGTACACTCTCTCCGTGTTCGACACTCTCACCAGCCGACTCAACGGCGTCTTCGACAAGCTGCGGTCCCGAGGTCGCCTGGACGAGAAGGCGATCGACGAGACACTGCGCGAGGTGCGGATGGCGCTTCTCGAGGCAGACGTCGCGGTTTCGGTCGCCAAGACCTTGCTAGGCCGTGTCAAAGAGCGGGCGCTGGACGCTGAGGTGCGCAAGAGCCTCACTCCCGGACAGCAGGTCATCAAGATCGTGCACGAGGAGCTGGTGACAACTCTCGGCGGATCGGCCTCCGAACTGGTCAAGCCGAAGACGCCGCCCCTGGTCATCCTGATGGTCGGACTGCAGGGTTCTGGAAAAACGACCACTGCCGCCAAGC
>JAZFSG010000110.1:0-3269 GCA_036446035.1 Acidimicrobiia bacterium
CCGCCTTCTTATCCCTCGAGGTCGCGGATCTAAAACCTCCTTTCGTCTTCGAGCAGTTCCCTGGTGGCAAGGCGAATCTGACCTATCTAGCCCGCGACGCTGCCGGAAGGGAGCTGGTACTGCGTCGCCCACCCCTCGGCGAGGTCGCCCCCGCAAGCCACGACATGAGCAGGGAGCATCGAGTGCTGTCTCGACTATGGGAGCGCTACCCGAAGGCGCCGCGAGCTGTGGCGCTGTGTCAAGACGTTGCCATCATGGGGAAGCCGTTCTTCGTGATGGAGCGGCGCCATGGCGTGGTCGTGAGAGAGACGTGGCCATTCGACGAGGCCGCAAAGCGACGGCTGGCGGCATCGAGCCTCATCGACTCGCTGGCCGAACTTCACGAGGTTGATTTCGCGGAGATTGGGCTGGGCGGCCACGGCAGGCCGGACGGTTTCGTTGGTCGCCAGATCGCAGGGTGGGTAGATCGATGGCATCGCGCCAAGACCAGGGAGCTGGCAGACATGGACGCGGCGGCCGGAGCGCTTGGCGTCGTTCCCGACCCGCAGCGGGCGGTCCTACTGCACAACGATTTCAAGCTGGACAACACGATGTTGGGTCCCGACGGCGCCGTGACGTCGGTCTTCGACTGGGATATGTCCACGCTTGGCGACCCGTTGGTCGATCTGGGAACTGCCCTCGCCTACTGGGCCGACTCGGAGTCGCCGACCTTGTTCGGGTCAAGCGCCGCGGAGCTCTCTCCTTACCTGCGACCCGAGGACGCGGCGGCGCGGTACGCCTCGACTACCGGTCTCGACCTCTCCGACCTGGCGTTCTATGTCGGGCTCGCCTATTTTCGCATAGCCGTCATCATCGAACAGATCTACGCGAGATATGTTGGCGGCCAGACAGCCGATCAGCGCTTCGCGGAGCTTGGCGATCTCGTACCGCCGCTGGCGGCCGAAGCCCGAAATACTCTCAGCGCCTAGCGAGGTTCATCACGCGCATGGAAACCAATCCGGGCAAGCCGACTCGCGGGAAGTCATTCCGAGGTGCCGTCGGCCGCGGCTCCAAGCGCGTTCTGCAGTCGGCCGGTGCTCAGTTCACTTCCAAGGGAGAGAGGTTCCGGCGGTTGGCCGAGTCCCACTCCGCAGCCGTTGCCGGCGACACACTGATCACGATGTCACTGGCCGGTTCCCTCTTCTTCCAGGTCCCGTCGTCAGAAGCCAGAGACAAGATGGCGCTCTATCTGCTGTTGACGCTGGCGCCGTTCACGGTGATCGGACCGCTCCTCACCCGGCTCTTCCTGCGTTTTCCGACGGCGTATCGCGCAGGCATCATCCTCAGCACCGCGGCGCGGACCCTCGTTGCCTTCGGGTTGCTGATCACGGGCCTCGACTCGATCTGGTTGTTCCCGCTGGCCTTTCTCTTGCTCATCTCCAGTCGTGTCCACGGCATAGGTCGAGGCAGTCTCATGCCCGTTGTCATCGACAACCCTGTCGAGTTGGTCTCGGCCAACGCTCGCCTCGCTCGAATCGGCATTCTGACCACGGCCGTGGTAGCCCTCTCTGGAGTGGGGCTCGTCGCTATCGCGCCCTGGCTGGCCATCGCCGTGGCCTCGGTCCTGTTCGCCGCAGCGACTGTGGCGGGGGTGCAGCTGCCGGCAGTCCCATCGGATCAAGTGGTAGGCGGCTGGAGGCGGCGGGCTCCTGCACCGCGGGGCGTTCGGTTGGCGCGGGTGGCGACCGCGGGCGTGCGCTTCTTGAACGGGTACCTGCTGATGTTGGTTGCGTTCGCGTTCCGCGACGTGGATGCGCCTGTTGCCGACTTCGGAGCCATGCTCGCCGGCGCCGGTTTCGGGTTCTTCGTCGCCTCGCTGACGTCACCGTGGTTAGAAAGACACCTGCGTGAAGAGCCGATGGTCGTTGCTTCGCTCGCGGTGGAGGCAGCGGCAGCCTTCGTTGCCGCGCAGATCTTCGGTCTTCCCGCCGCAGTCGCTCTGGCGGGTGCCGCCGGCCTGGCCTGGGGGACTGCCAAGTTCGGTTACGACGGTCTCCTGCAGTCGACCGTGACACCCGAGGATCGAGGGCACGCCTTCACCGTTTCCGAGACCATCTTCCAATCAGCATGGGTCCTGGGCGCTTTGCTCCCGGTGGTGATCAGCATTCCCGTTGGTTTCGGCCTGGCGCTCGCAGGCGTCGGCGCCTTGCTGGCTCAGCTCGTGTACATCAGCGGGTTGTTGGTGCCACTCGCCGAGGCTCGTCGACTCAAGGTTGAGACACCGAGTGATCCCGATCCGGAGCCGCAGCACCCGGAGGTCACCGACTACCTCTGAGCCTGCTCTCGCAGCCAGTGGCGAGTGATGAGAGCAGGCACCCCACCGACGATGGCGTCGACGGCGCCACTGATGTCACGGCTGGTAACGCTCCCGGTGAGGTAGGCACCTATGCCAAGCTCACGGCAGCGGGCAGCGTCGCCGCGCTGACCAGCAGGTGTCAACACGATGGTCTTAGCGCTGCCGGCAGCAGGAAGCGAGGCCTCAGGAGCCCGCAGGCCTTCATCGCGGAAGTCGAGGACCACGACGTGTGCCGGACGCTCGGCAATGGCTTTGCCGAGTGCCGATGGGGACTTGGACGCATCTGAAACCCGAATCACGCGAACCTTGGCGCCCTCCAGGCCGTTGACGACGGCTCGACGCTGCGAGTCCGTAACGAGCACAACCTCGAGCTGATCGCGGGCGGCCGGGAGACCGCTTTCCGTCATCGCCGCAGGCTCTTCCGTACTCAGCGTGACATTGAACCAGAATGTGGAGCCAACGTCTGGCGTCGATTCAACCCACATCTGTCCGTCCATCATGTCGGCAAGCCGACGACTGATGGCTAACCCAAGGCCCGTGCCGCCGTAGGCGCGGAACACATTGGTGTCGGCCTGTTCGAATGGACGGAAGATGGCTTCGGCCTGTTCTGCCGTCATGCCGATTCCGGTGTCTGCAACGCCGAAACGCAGGACCACCTCTCCCTCGCGGATCTCATCGACAGCGATGGAAACCGAGATCGATCCTTTGTGGGTGAACTTGATGGCGTTTCCGATGAGGTTGAAGAGGATCTGCCTAATACGCCCCGGATCCCCAGCGACCATCGTGGGCACGTCGCTCCCCGAGTGCAGGGTCAACGACAGCCCCTTTTCTCCAGCAGGAAGCTCGAGGGCGCGGACTGTGTCGCTCACGGCGTGCTGCAGATCGAAGGCGACGCTGTCGATCGACAGCTTGCCTGCCTCGATCTTGGAGTGGT
>JAZFSG010000111.1:0-26895 GCA_036446035.1 Acidimicrobiia bacterium
CTCGGGGTTCCGCTCTTCGTCGTCGGCGGGGCCATCTTCTCGACCGTCCTGAGCTTCCTGCAGCGTGCTGCCGCCAGCGCACTCGACGGTCTTTGGGGCAAGATCGCCGCCTCGGTGCTCATTGGGCTCATCGTCGTTGCGGTGGCCTGGGTGATCCTGCGCGGTGCCGCCGTCGCCAGAAGGCGCATTCACCTCACGCTCGATGGTCCCATTCTTGGTCTATGGGAGACCATCGGCCGCTGCGGCAGGCCGCCCCGCGACCCATCGCGGGCCTTCGCCCCCATCGCTGTCATCCTGGCTCTGCTTCCGTGGTTGCTCACTCCCATCCTGCTGGCGGCGAGCTGGGTGACCGAACAGCTCTAGTCCTTGGTAGTCAGTCGGCGTCTCACCACCATCGCGTCATGCGACGCCGACTCCTCGCCCTCAGTGCTGGTTTGATCCTGCTTGCCTCGGCCGGCGGAGCCCTCGGCCAGATACAGGACGAGGCTGATGATGCCGCAGCTCAATTGGACGACGCGGCTGCACTCCTCGACTCTGCGGAGACACAACGCGCGGTGGTCCTCAACGATCTGGTGGGCGCAGTCGGCGAATGGAATGAGGTTGTCGAGCAGCAAACCGCGGTTGCCTTCGAGGTCGCGGAGCTGCGGGGCGAGGTCTCTGCCCGTGAGAGGCAGACCATTGAGCTGCGCGAAGCCATTCGAGGACGGGTTGTCGATGCCTACATGGCCGGGGGCTCGGGCCTCCTCGACACGATGGTGGTTGCCGACTCGGTGTCAGACGTCGCCACCGCCCAGGTGGTGCTCGACGCCATCGGCCGCAGTTCAGATGAAGACCTCGAAGCGCTCGACGTCGGTCGCAGCGAACTCGACGAGCTGCGTGCCGAGTTGGCAGTCGAGGAAGAGCGACTGAGCGCCCGCAGCGAAGCCGTTGCCACGATGGTGGACGACTTGGACATCCTCTTCGCCGATGCCGCCAGCTCGGTGACAGCTTCGCATGCCGCTTTGCTGGAGGCTGACGCCGACTATGGCCAGGCCTACGAGCTACTGCAGGAGATGACCACCCTGCAGCGGACCACCGGTCGCGGAGTGGAGCGTTGGCGTCCCATCGTCGAGCACTACTTCCCGGCTGACCGTGTCGAACAAGCCCTCGAGGTGATGTGGTGCGAGAGCCGCGGCAACCCGAAGGCGACCCACCCCCTCAGCGATGCCGCCGGACTGTTCCAGTTCATGGAGCAGACATGGGGCTTCGTGGCGCCTCGTGTCGGCTACGAGGAAGTCAGTCACTACGACCCCGAGGCCAACATCGCCGCCGCGGCGTGGCTACTCAACTTCACGATCGAGCGGGGGCACGATCTCGGCGACTGGGGCCGCTGGAGCTGTCAACCGACCACCCCGGATCCCGCCTAAACGCGGCGAAGGGGCCCGGAGGCCCCAGCGCAGCGTGATCATTGCCTACTTGACGGCGAAGGCCAACTTGCAGGTAGCGGCGTAGCGGACGACCTTGCCGTCCTCGACACGGGCTGTATGGCTGACGACCTCGACTCCCGTGATGCCCTTGACGCTCTCGGACGCCTTGGCGACCGCATTGCCGACTGCATCTTCGAAGCTCTTCTCTGAGACGCCGATGATCTCGATGACCTTGACGGCGCCACTATCGATGTAGCCCAATCTGACCTCCTGAATGTGTTGTTCCTCGATGGTAACGACACCTGATTCGGCGCTGTTCGTCCCGTAACCTCAGCGGATGGAACTACTCGAAGCCCTTTACACGACCCGTGCCATGCGGCGCACTCACCCGGATCCTTTGCCCGAAGACGCGGCGGCTCGCATGGTCGATGCCGCAATCCGGGCACCCTCTGGATCGAACATGCAGGCCTGGCGGATACTCCTGGTGGAGAACGCCGACCAGCGCGCGGCCCTCGGGCCGCTCTATCGCGAGGCCTATCAGACGCTTCAAGAGACTGTTTACGCGGGTAGCCGTGAGCGATTTGAAGCCGCCGGGGACGAGGATCAGTTGCGCGTCTTCAGGTCGTCGGACTGGCTCGGCGAGCACTTCGGCGAGGCGCCCCTTATCGCGCTGTTCTACGACCGAAACGATCCGTCTGGGGGCTCCATCTACCCGGCGGTGTGGAACTTCATGTTGGCGGGACGAGGATTAGGCGTTGGCACCACCCTCACCACCGTCCTCGGGATGTTCAAACAACAGGAAGTGGCCGACCTCTTGGGTGTGCCGCTGGAGAAGGGCTGGGTGCTGCGGGCCGCGATTCCGTGCGGCATTCCAAAGGGGCGTTGGGGATTGGCCAAGCGCAAGCCGGCTCACGAGGTCGCATACGCCGACCGCTGGGGCCAGGCGCCCTCGTGGACGGTCGATGAGCCCTACTGGAGGTCGTCTCCACCTTCAGGGGGAGACGCGAGTCGGACGTAATCCGACGGGCCGAGGGGCTCGAGGCGTCGTGGCGACTCTCTGGCGCAGAGCATTCGCCCGTAGTTCGAACCACACACAAGGCCGCTACTCGCTGCGCGTCACTGGCAGCTCTCTCCAAAGCGCCGAGAGTTACGAGACCGGCGGCGGCCGCAAATCTGTGGCGTAGATCTCTCCTCCCTCCGTGTGGTCCTCGTGATAGGCCGGCGACCCGATGATCGACTTGCTCAATCGTGCTATCGGACCCTCCGAAGGGACGCCGGCGATGATGCGGCGTCTCACCGCGCTGGAAATCAAGTCGATGATCATCACTGTCACGATGGTGAGGATCAACACTGCGCCTGCCTTTTCCCACTCCCGGAACCGGAGACGTCCGATCAGCAGGTCCCCGATGCCACCGGCACCGATCACGCCGAGAACGGCCGAGGCGCGGATGTTGATCTCGAAGCGGTAGAGCCAGTAGGCGAGGATGTTGGGCATTGCCTGGGGAACAATTCCGAATCGCATTTCTTGGAGCCGGCTCCCTCCCGACGCGCGGATGGCTTCCACGGGCCCTGCGTCGGTGCCCTCGATGACCTCGGAGCTGAGTTTGCCGAGCGTTCCAATGGAATGGATACCGATCGCCAGGGTGGCGGTGAACGGACCTAGGCCGAAAGCTGGGATGAAGATGATCGCTAGCACGAGCTCTGGGAAGGCTCTTACTGCGCTGAGGAAACCTCGCACAGGCGTTGAGACCCAACGCGGGGAAACATTGACTGCAGCGGCGAAGGCGAGGGGAAAGGACAGGGTCGCCCCGATGATCGTGCCGACCCACGCCACATATATCGACTCGAACATCTTGTCGACCATCTTGCCGAACTCGTCGAAGTCTGGAGGAAACAGTGACGAAACGCGATGCCAGATGTCGCCGGGGGTACTGGACAGGCGGTCCATAGATATGTCGAGCCCGAGTACGCCCCAGATGAAGGGCCCGACGATGAGGATCGTCACGACCCACTTGAGAATGCGTCCGAGGCGAGGCTCTTGGGGTCGATCAACCACAGGCGCGCCTGAAGTCATACGAGTCGCCTCCGAACGAGTACCGAGATCGCCTCGATCACCACGACGGCCACCCAGATGACGATCACGATGGCCATCACTCGGTCCCATTGGAAGAAGGTTCGCTGCTCGTCAAGCAGTCGACCGATACCGCCGGCACCAACCAGGCCAATGACCACCGAGGCTCGGATGTTGAGCTCGAAGATATACAAGGCGTATGCGACGTAGTTGGGAAGAACTTGCGGAAACGCCGCGTATTGGATCATCTGAGATCGTCGAGCGCCCGTCGCCAGGGCGGCCTCAAGGGGTCCTGGGTCGATGGCGTCGACTGTCTCCGATAGCAACTTCCCCATGATCACTATCGAGAACATGAGCATGGCGAGGGCACCCGCGAAGGCGTTGAATCCGACCGCGCTCACGAAGAGCGCAGCCCAGAAGAGGTCGGGGACGGTCCGAATCACGTTGAGGAACGACTTGGAGGCTCCATAGACCACCTGATTTGGCGTGGTCATACGTGAGGCGAGGAACGCCAGCGGAACAGCGAATACGACGCCGATGGTCGCTCCGAACACCGCAATCTGGAACGTTTCGATCATCGGTTCGAGGATTACGTTGGAAGGCTCAGCTCCTACCGTCTTGGGCCAGGTCCACTCCGGCGGCCAGAATCGCCCAGCAAGATCACCAACATCCCCAACCTGAGTGAAGAACTCCCCAAGGTTCACTCCAACCTCGTTCCAGGCCAGAATCGAACCCGCCAGCAGGCTGCCGACAACAGCGATCGTTGGAGTCCCGACGTAGAACGAAACGGTTACCGATGCGCCGATGACTGCTGCGACGAAGCCCGCCCACCCATAGAACTTGGCGTTGAGGTCCTGGATTTCACCGGCCTCGAGTGCGGCGGCGCGCAATTCCTCGAGGTATCCGACGCTGGTTCCCCACATCAGAGCAGCCAACCCTGCGATCAACCACACGATGGCTATGACAACGACAAGGCCTGGCTTGAGGTCGTCAGGTCGACTTCGCCAGAGCACCCACCCGAACGCCAGTCCGATAACCAGCCAGCCTGGCCCCGCGGCGATCGCTTCAGCAATGCCCACGGGTCCAGTGCGACCATCGATCACGCTGTCGATGTAGCCCAGGCCAATCGCAGGTGCGAGAACCAGCACAATCGTTTCTAGGGTGCTACGGGCGATACCGGCCCACCGCAGAGCCGCCGCGCTGGCCGCTCCCGCGATGACCCCCCACAGAACTCCAGTTCCGCCAGCGAGAGCGCCCCCCACACTGAACCCAGCGATTATCGCCAGAGTGGGGAGGAAGAAACGTCCTGATCTCGGCGGGGGAGACGGCCGTTCATGGGTTGCCGCGGTCTCCGTGCGGCTCGTCACTTCGGTGCGCCCTCCAGCAGGTCGTCCGGCGTGATCGCTCGCCCATAGATCCCCCGAAACACGTCGTCGTCGACGTCGGCGATATCGCCGTCGTAGACGAGCTGGCCGTCACGAAGACCGATCAGGCGCTTGCCGTAGTTGCGGGCCAGATCGAGGAAATGGAGGTTGATGAGGGTGGTGATGCCGAGGTCGCGGTTGATCCGCTGCAGATCGCTCATCACCACGTGGGACGTTACGGGGTCTAGCGATGCCACAGGTTCGTCTGCCAGGATTATCGACGGCTCCTGTGCGAGTGCCCGGGCGATACCTACGCGTTGCTGCTGGCCACCCGAGAGATTCGACGCCCTGATATACGCCTTCTCCACAATGCCGACACGCTCGAGCGCTTGAAACGCTGCTTCCTTGTGCTCTACGGGCCACATTCCGAGCAGGGAGCGCCAGCGCGAGACCTTCGAGAGACGGCCCATCAAGGTGTTGTTGATGACCGTTGTCCGATTCACCAGATTGAACGTCTGAAAGATCATTCCGATGCGGGATCTCAGCGTTCGAAGCTCCAGGCTCGACGCGCCGCTGACTTCCTCGTCGAGCACCTTCACCGATCCCTCGGCGATAGGAACAAGACCATTGACCGCCCTCAACAAAGTGGACTTCCCGGCTCCGGATAGTCCGACGATCACCACGAATTCGCCCGGTTCGATCGTCAGGGTGACCTTGTCGAGGGCTCGTAGGCCTCCTGGGTACACCACCGACGCCCCTTCGAACTGGATAGCCGCCATGCCTCCTCTTTCAGAACGTCGACGCCTCGAGAAGTCATCCTAGGTAGATCGAAGAGCCGCCCTTCGGCGGCCCTTCGATCACTGCGTTGGCAGGATGTTGGCGGCGCTTAGAGGCCCTCCGCCACCGACCGCACGAAGTCGAAGGCGGAGTCGTCTGCCTTCTGGATTGCAGTCCAGCCGTAGACCAGATCGAACTGGTCCTTACCCTCTTGGGTCTCGAGATAGAGCTCGATGGCGTCGAATACGGCATCCTTGAGGTTGTCCGGCAGCTCGGAGAGCACCGCGACTACATCGTTGGGGATCTCACCGGTGATGCCGAAAGTGATCACCTTCGTTCCCACGTCAGGAAGGCTGTCGCCACTGGCAAGCCCTCTACGAGCATCGTCAAAAGATGCACCGATGTCGAAGTCGCCGGTGTAGACAGACAGGACGGCGTCCGAATGGCCTCCGAGGTAGGCGTAGTTGATATCCGTCTCGATATCGAAGCCAAGTGCCTTCAGCATGAGCTGCGGGAACACGGACGCCGACGTCGAAGTCGAGCTACCAAATGCGACATCCCTGCCGCGGGCGCTTTCGAGCGAGGCCGTGCACACAAGGCCCTTTTCGATCACGGTTCCGTCTTCGAGTGTCTGGGGTATCGCGTTGGTTACGTCACCCTCATCGTCCCACCCGACCTGCTGAGCCGATGCGTCCGCAGGGTCGACGATCGTCGGTACACCCTCGATGTTTTCGAAGGCGCCAACGCGCGGCTCGTCCTCGCATATCGTCGGGTCGTTTGTGTACCACTGCCCGTGGTACGTCGCGGACCCGAAGCGGACCGACTGGAGGAGGAGCTCGACTCCGGGGTACTGCTCTTGGGCCTGGACGAAGCCGAGAGGACCGAAGGCTCCGAAGTCCACCTGGCCCGTGCCGAGTGCGACGACGAGACCGTTGTAGTCCGCAGTCACTATGCCCTCAACCTCAATGCCGATGGTGGCTTCAAGGGCATCCATGATCGGCTGGATATCGGTCTGGAGGCTCTCCTGACGCTCCGATGGGATGAATCCGAACACGATCTTGTCGGGCCAGTCGGCCTTGGGGTCTGGTTCAGTAGCCGTCGGGGCATCGGTAGCTGCTGTTGTTGTGTCAGCCGAATCGCCGCACGCCGCGGCCACCATGGCCAGGACGAAGAAGAGAATCAGCAGGTTGCGTAGTCGCATGGTTTGCTCCTTGAAAGGTCAGCCAGCCCGCGGAGCCTACCCCCTAGCCAGAGTGCTCCGAAGCCGACAGCCCCTCCACCAGGGCGATGAAATCGTCCCAACCGGCGACGTCGTGGACACCCTCGACGGGCTCATTCCAGGGGCGGACGAAGCGGCACATGATGGCTTCCGGCCGCTTGAGGTGGATTTTGGAGATCTGATGGGGGGCGTCGTCGAGGTATACGTCGCACTCGACCTTCCACTTGGCCTCGGTCATGTGGACCTCACGGGTTGGCACCCTGTGGTCGGCCAGCCACGCCAGCGTGTCGTGTATCGCCCAGTCGGGTTTGGTCGTGATGATGATGATGTCGTGGTCGATGTAGAGCTGGCGCATCGCATCGAGCGCTCCCGGATAGGTGTCGAGATGGCGGAAGACACTGCTACCGCCATGTCCGCTCGCCCAGCTCCAGAAGGCGTTCATGTCGGAGAAATGGGTGAGGTTGTGGAGGCCGTCCCACATCTGGGCATCGGCGGCGCTGACATCTGCACCGAAGTCGGTGTTGTATCGCTCGACCCATCCAGCGGTGAAGTCGGCAACCACGCCGTCGAGGTCGATTCCGAGTCTCATCGCCCCGACCGTAGCGACTCGGAATGGGATCGTGGCCGCCGGGTACCATCGCTTTCCCGTGGCATACCAAGCGCTCTATCGCAAACACCGACCACAGACCTTCGAAGAGGTCGTTGGCCAGGACCACGTCACGACCACCCTGACCCGTGAGGTCGTCGACGGCAAGGTCGCCCACGCCTATCTCTTCTCGGGTCCCCGCGGCACAGGCAAGACCACGACCGCCCGCATCCTTGCCAAGGCTCTGAACTGTCAGAACCGCTCAGAAGAAGGCCAGCCCTGCAACGAGTGCGTTAGCTGCGTTGGCATCACGGACGCCTCGTCTCTGGATGTCATCGAGCTCGACGCGGCATCCCACAACAAGGTCGAGGACGTGCGCGAGATCAGGGTCAACGCGGGCACCGTTGCCTCGATGGGCGGCGCCAAGCGCGTCTACATCCTGGACGAGGCACACATGTTGTCCCGGGCTGCCTCCAACGCTCTTCTAAAGATCCTCGAGGAGCCGCCGGATCATGTCCACTTCGTGATGGCGACGACGGAGCCCTACAAGCTCCCAGACACCATCAGGTCGCGGGCTCAGCACTTCGACTTCCATCCCATCTCGCACGAGGTGCTGCGCAACCATGTGGAGTCGATCGGAGCCAAGGAGGGATACTCGATAACGGACGATGCTGCGGCCCTCATCGTGGACCACGCAGCTGGTTCTGCGCGTGACGCCCTCAGCCTGCTGGAACAGGTGGCAGCGCTTGGCGAGGGCAAGGTCGAAGTCGGAGTGGTCACCAAGGCGCTGGGCCTCGCAGATCGCCAGGCATTCGATCGGCTGGCCGCGGCCATCGATGAGAACGACGCTCCGGCGGCGCTCGAGTTGGTTGCGATGCTGGCATCTCAGGGCGCCGACTTGCGCCACTTCGTTGCCGAGGCCCTTGGGTTCTTCCGCGGCGTCTTCCTGGCGCAGTACGCCCCCAACGTCGATGAGATCGTCGACGAGTCTGCCGAGACCGTTGACACGTGGAGGCAGACGGCGCGGATGCTCGACTCGGGAGACGTCCTGCGATCGATCGATCAGCTATCGGATGTGCTTGCCCAGCTGCGGGATGGTCGGGAAGAACGCCTGGTCGTGGAGTTGGCGTTGCTACGCCTGACCCGTCCCGAGACCGCCTTTGACTCGGCGTCGTTGGCGTCTCGGCTTGACCGGGTCGAGGAGAAGATGCGCCGATCCCCGGCCGCGACTACGCCAACGGCCACACCCACGCCGCAGGTGGAGACTCCGGCTCCGCTGGAGATGTCTGAGGAGGCAAAGCCCCCAGTTGCTGCCGTAGCAGACATCGGAGACGCCAAGGCGCCCGAAGCACCGACGGAAGTGCCGACGGCACCTCCAGCCGAAGGCCTGACCCTGGAGGGGGTCGAGACCATCTGGCCTGCTCTGGTAGCAAGGGTTCGCGATGACACCGGTCCGCGACGCCATGCCCTATTCCGAGAGACCACTCCGACCGCGGTGAAGGAGCCCGCCACCATCGTGCTCGGGGTGCCTGCCCATCTTCCCTTTCACCTCGAACAGCTGAAGGCCGACCTCGAACTACAACGAGTCGCTACCGAATCTGCAGTAGAGCTTCTCGGTGGCTCGGTGACCTTCGAGTTCGAAGCGACCGCCGACCGCCAGCAGGCTCCCGACATCGCCGACGAGCCGCCCGAGAAGGTGCCGGACAAGGCGCACCTGGCTGTGGCCCCAGAGGAAGGCGACGACCCGACGGGACTCATTCTCGAGGAGCTTGGTGGCTCTGTAGTCGCCGACGACTGATCCATCGTCGCCAGGGCTACCGCTACCCTCATCCCATGGCCAAACCACCCCGCGGCGGCATGCCCGACATGCAGAAACTACTCCAGCAAGCGCAGCAGATGCAGGCCGACATGGCCAAGGCTCAGGAGGAATTGGAGGGCAAGACCTTCGAGGCAACCGCAGGCGGTGGCGTTGTGACAGCCGTCGTCACAGGGGCTGGCAAGCTTGCCGAGTTCTCGCTCGATCCGTCGATACTGGATCCGGAGGACCCCGAGATGGTTGGCGACCTTGTCGTAGCTGCCGTCAACCAGGCCTTGGAGCAGGCCCAGGAGGCAACGGCCTCGGCGATGGACGGCGCGGCCGGGCTCGATGTTGGCAGCCTCGGCCTTGGCGACCTTCTCGGCTGATGTTCGAGCCTCCTGTCCAAAAGCTCATTGACGAGCTGTCCCGGCTCCCTGGCATCGGGCAGAAGTCCGCGCAACGTTTGGCCTTCCACCTGCTCCACATCGAGCTGACCGATGCCATGAGGCTGGCTGAAGCGATCGAGGAGCTGCGCAAGACGGTGAGACTGTGTGTCCGCTGTTTCAACGTGACGGGCGAGGAGCAGTGCTCGATCTGCCAGGACACCCGCCGTGAGGTGACGATGGTGTGCGTTGTCGAGAGGGCGCAGGACATTTCAGTTCTCGAGCGCACCGGGGAGTTCCGTGGTCGATACCACGTGCTTGGCGGGGCGATCTCGCCGATCGAGGGCATCGGGCCAGAGCAGCTCAACGTCAAGGCTCTCGTCGACCGAGTCGAGACTGAGGGAATCAAGGAAGTAATCGTCGCCACCAACCCGACGGTCGAAGGGGACGCCACGGCTCTCTACCTGGCCCGTCTCCTCAAGCCGGCAGGGATCATGGTGACGAGGCTCGCCTCCGGTCTGCCGGTTGGTGGTGATCTCGACTACGCCGACGAGCTGACCCTCGGCAGGGCTCTTGTCGGCCGCCGCCAACTAGACGGCTAGCAGCATGAGGGTCCTCCTCGTCGAGCCGTACTTCGGCGGCTCACATCGGCAGTGGGCCGAAGGCTTCGCCGCCGCCAGCACCAACGAAGTGCACCTCGTTACTCACGATGCGAGGTTCTGGAAGTGGCGTATGGAGGGTGGCCACGTGACGCTGAGCCAGTCGGCGTCCGAGGTGGTCGCAAGACATGGACAGCCAGATGTGCTCCTGGCCTCAGACATGCTCAACTTGCCGGCCTTCCTCGGTGCCAGCCGGAGCTTCCTCGGGGATCCGGCGACGGCTCTCTTCATGCACGAGAACCAACTCACCTATCCGGCGTCCCATCAGGTGCAAGAGGATCTCACCCACGCCGTCATCAACTGGTCGAGCGCCGCCGCCGCCGACGGCGTGTTCTTCAACTCCGGCTACCACCTCGAGAGTTTCTTCGGCGCTCTGCCGGAGCTGCTCGGTCGTTTCCCTGACTACCGCCATTCGGCGCTCGTCGACAACGCCAAGATCCGGTCTTCCGTGCTGCCGGTTGGAGTTGACCTGGAGCGATTTGACTCGGTCGTCGCTACGAGGACATCGCCGCCGCTCATCCTGTGGAATCAGCGATGGGAACACGACAAGAACCCGGCGGAGTTCTTCGGGGCGCTCGACGCATTGGCCGATGACGGCGTCGACTTCCGGGTCGCCCTCGCCGGGGAGGCCTTCAGCACCATCCCCGGGGAGTTCGAGGCGGCCCGGGATCGGCTGGGACGGCGAGTCGTCCACTTCGGGTTCGCGGAACCGGCGGCCTACGAAGAGCTGTTGCGGGCCGCCGACATCGTTGTCAGCACCGCCAATCACGAGTTCTTCGGCGTCGCCATCGTCGAGGCGATCTACGCCGGCGCCTGGCCTGTTCTCCCCAACCGTCTTGCCTATCCGGGGCACGTTCCCGAGACGCGGCGCGCCGAGGTGTTGTACGACGACTTCGATGGGCTAGTGGATCGCCTGCGGCGACTCGTCAAGGATCCTCCGACCGAATCGCTCGGCGAGCATGTGCGGCACTACGACTGGTCGGTGGTGGGACCGCAGTACGACGCAGCACTTCGGGCCTTGGTGAGCTGAGCGGGAGTCTTAGGACTGAGTGATGTGGTCGCTCGTCACGTAGTCGGCGAGGTTCTCGAGGCGGTCGAAGCGATGCGTTGCCTCCATGAATCGCACGGTGCCCGTCTTAGAGCGCATCACGACGCTGTGGGTTTCGGCCCGGCCGCTGCTGTAGCGAACGCCGTTGAGGAGCTCGCCGTTGGTAACACCGGTGGCGGCGAAGAAGGTGTTGTCGGAATTGACGAGATCGGTGTTGCTGAGCACCTTGGTGAGGTCGTGTCCCTCGGCTTTGGCGTACTTCCGCTCCGAGTCGTCACGGGGCCACAGTCGGCACTGCATCTCGCCGCCAAGAGCAGCCAGGGCGCATACGGCGGTAACCGCCTCGGGTGAGCCGCCGACGCCAAGCAGGATGTCGATGCCGGAGTCGGGGATACAGGTGGCGATGGCAGCCGAGATGTCACCATCACGGATGAGTCGGATGCGCGCCCCGGCCTCCCTGACCTCTGTGATGAGGTCGACGTTGCGCGGCCTATCGAGGATGATCGCGGTCACATTCGAAGGAGACTTCTCGAGGGCGGCGGCAACTCGGTTCAGGTTCTCGGCGACGGGTGCATCGAGGTCAATGGAGCCGGCGGCCTCCTCGCCGACGGCGATCTTGTCCATGTAGACCAGGCTCCCGGGGGCGTACATCGACCCTCGTTGGGCCGCGCCGATGACAGCCAGCGCCCCGGGCCCACCTTCTGCCGTCAGCCGGGTGCCATCGACGGGGTCGACGGCGACATCCATGAGCAATGGAGCACCATTGCCGACGCGCTCACCGTTGTAGAGCATCGGCGCTTCGTCCTTCTCGCCCTCACCGATGACGACGATGCCGTCCATGTCGACGGATGACAGCACGGAGCGCATGGCGTCGACGGCGGCCTGGTCGACAGCATCCTTGTTCGCCTTGCCCTGATGCTGCGCGGCCGCCATGGCGGCGGCCTCGGTCACTCGGACAAGTTCGAGGGCGAGATTTCGATCTGGAGGGCTGTTACTCATATGACCTCCACAATGATGGCGTCGCCCTGGCCGCCGCCGCCGCATAGGGCCGCGGCACCAACGCCTCCGCCCCTGGCTTGAAGGGCATTGACCAGCGTCACCACGATGCGAGCGCCCGTTGCGCCGAGCGGGTGTCCGAGTGCAACCGCACCGCCGTGGGGGTTGACGATGTCGTGGCCAAGGTCGAGCATCCCGGCGGACCACAGGGCCACGGCGGCGAACGCCTCGTTGATCTCGACGACGTCGAGGTCAGATGAGGACATCGATGCTCGCTTGAGAGCGACTCGCAGGGCTTCGGCGGGCCGCTCGTGGAGCGTGGCGTCTTCGCCACCGATCTGTCCGTAGCTCACGATCTTGGCAAGCACGGGGAGTCCGGCGGCGTCTGCCGCGTCCGCGTCGGCGAGCACCAGCGCGGCGCCGCCGTCAGAGATCTGCGAAGAATTGCCTGCCGTGATGGTCCCGTTCCCGCTGAACGCCGGCCGCAGGCCTGCCAGGGTTTCGGTTGTGGTGTCCGGCCGAATGCCCTCATCTGCACTCACCTCGAGGGGGTCCGACTTACGTTGCGGCACCTTCACCGAGACGATCTCCTTGGCGAAATGTCCGCCGTCTGTGGCTGCTGCAGCCCGGGAATGGCTTGCTGCGGACCACTCGTCCTGTTCCTCTCGCCCGATGCCGAGCTTGGTGTTCTTGTGGTCGGAAGACTCACCCATCGTGCATTGATCGAAGCTGCACCACAGGCCGTCGTGCGTCATGGCGTCGACAACGGTGCCGTCGCCGAACCGTTGCCCCCACCTGGTGTTCGGCAAGAGGTAGGGAGCGTTGCTCATCGATTCCATGCCACCGGCGACGACGAATTTGGATTCGCCGAGTCGTATGTGACGGTCGGCCTCGGCGATCGCCGTCATACCCGAGAGGCACACCTTGTTGATCGTTGTTGACGGGACCGACATGGGTATACCGGCCAGCGAAGCCGCCTGCCTGCTCGGTATCTGGCCCACACCGGCGCCGATGACGTGACCGAAGAGCACTTCGTCGACCTCACCGACCGCAATGCCTGATCGCTCGATGGCGCCCCTGATGGCAGCTGCGCCCAGCTCAACGGCGTTGAGTGGTTGTAACACGCCGCCAAACCTTCCGATGGCCGTCCTGGCGATGGATGTGATGACAGTGCTCATGGATCTCGCCTCCCCCCTGACTTTATCCGAGCCTTTAGAGTGGCCGCCCGTGTTCGCCTACAACGTCCACCATGTCGGCATCGCCGTCAACGATCTCGACGAGGCCATTGCCAGTCATGTCGGTCTCTACGGCGGCGAGCCGCTGTATCGCGAGGTTGTCGAGTCACAGGGAGTAGAGGAAGCCATGATTCCCCTGGGTGGCACCTCGATCCAACTGCTCCAGCCGACCAGCGAGGACTCCCCCGTCGGCCGCTTCCTCGCCAAGCGTGGTGAGGGCCTTCATCACATCGCCTACGCGGTCGCAGATATCGAGGCGGCGATAGCCCACCTGGAATCCGAGGGTGTCGAGTTGATCGATGTGAAACCTCGACGGGGCGGCGGAGGTCACAAGATCGCGTTCGTCCATCCGCGTGCGTTCGCGGGAACGCTGATCGAACTGATCGAGGTCGCCGAATGAAGTATCAGATCGTCGGTGGAGCCGGGCCCTATGAGGCCGCTGCCATCGTCGCTGCCATCGCTCGGATCATCGCCGAGCAGACGGCTGCAGCAGCAGTGCCGCCGCCGCCCCCGCAACAGTCGGCATGGGTGACCGCCTTGTGGTCGGAGCGGGAGGCACTCGAGGACGACGCCGTCCAGTCGCTATTTGTTGAGTAGAGGCTCGCTCGGTGCGGCGGTCCTCGCTGCCATCTTCATGGAGAAGAAGAAGTTGGCACCGGTGGGAAAACGTGGCTCGAACCACAGGTCTCCGTCCATGGCGCGCATCAGCTTTCGCGCGATGGGAAGTCCTAGACCGACTCCGTTTGCCACCCTGGCGTCCCCAGAGGAGCCTTGTTCGAAGCGCTCGAATATGCGGCCTCTGTCTTCCTCTGGGATACCCGGCCCGTTGTCGGAAACGACGGCCTGAAGCATGTCGCCCTCGTTGATCCCCTGGATGAGGATCTGGTCCCCGCCGTGCTTGATGGCGTTGACAACCAGGTTGCGAATGACCTGCTGGAGCCGCATGAAGTCGGCCTCAACCATGATGCCGGCCGGCATCGATACCTCGAGATCCTTGTTCGTCTCGACCGCCAGGACATCGACGATGGCATGGCACATCGTCCGTAGCTCGAAGACCGTTGTGTCGAGCTTGAGTTGCCCTGCCTCGATGCGGGGGATAACGAGGATGTCTTCCACGAGGTGGCTGAGGTTGCGCGCCTCGTTAGCGATGATCCCGAGGAACTCGTCGACCGTGTCGTGATCAAGCTCCCGCCAATCCTGAGCGAGGGTTTCGGTGAAGCCGGCTATCGAGGTGAGGGGAGTGCGGAGCTCGTGACTGACCATCGACACAAACTCGTTCTTTAGCTTTGCCGCGTCTCTCTCCCGGTCGAGCGCCGTCTCGTGGCGAACGCGGGAACCGAGCAGCGTCAGAGCGACCGCGGCCAGTAACAGCAGGACGCTGGCCAGAACCAGGATGGTCGTTGTTGTCGAGAACGTGAGCGTTGCGCCAACTGCGACGGCGGGGTCGGCGAGCGGAGCAAAGGGAACGATGAGGGCGGTCCAGGCAGCGGCGTAGGCGAGGATGATGCTGGATCGTTGTGGTGGCAACAGGAGGGCAGCGGCTGTCAGCGCGTAGGCGAAACCGGCACCGGAGGGAACGTCCGGTTGCCCCGCGAACAGAACCATGCTGGCGATGAGCGAGGTATCCATGAATACGGTGCCGAAAGGGGAGCTTGTCGGGTTCCGCAGCCTGGCGACGGCGTGTGTGGCCACGACACCGCCGGCAAGGACCAACGTCGTGGACGACTCGTTGACCTCGCCGAATGTGCTGATGATCCCGAAGACCGCTATCAGCGCCCCGCCGACGGCACGCGCCAGATGGACACCCTTGGCCACCTCGGAGTAGGGAACGGGCGCGAGACCTGAGTGGAGCGACAATGGCATCCTCAGAGACATATCGGCCGCTAGGGACGATTGCTTGACCTACAGGGAAGCTTGAGCTTTGCGAAGATCTTCCGCTGCGCGTTCGGGCACAACGAGGTCGCCCTTGCCATTTCCGATGGCGATACCCGGCTTGAACCGACCGTGGTAGTCCGAACCGCCTGTTGCCACCATGCCGAGCTCTGAGGCGAGCGCCGCCAGGTGCAGACGGGTCTCGGGTCGGTACTCGGGGTAGTGGGCCTCGATCCCCATAACTCCGGCCGCGGCCATCTCGCTGAACCCAGATCCATAGTCGGCGGCATTGACTCCAGTCGTGTGCGGATGGGCGACGACGGGAACCGCCTTCGACGCTCGCGCCAACTCGCAGGTCTTGCCAAGATCGAGGCGGAGTCGCTCCTGGTACGCAGGCCGTCCGTTCGCCAGGTATTGGTCGAACGCCTCCTGAATCGTGGAGACGTGGCCCTTGCGAACCATGACAGCGGCGATATGCGGGCGTCCGATGCCGCGACCCTGCGCTTCCGTCGAGACCTCGTCGTACGAGATCTCGATGCCCAGCCCATTGAGGACTTCGACCACCCGAACGTTGCGATCCTTGCGGCCCTGCTGCAGCTCCTCCAGACGGTCTTGCAGCGGCCCGTCACCTGGCTCCAGGAAGTAGACCAGCAGGTGCATCGCGCCGTGGGGCCACTCAACCGATAGCTCAGACCCGGCGATTAGATCGATGCCGACTTCCGCCGCCGTTTCTCGGGCCTCGGGGATTCCGTCGAGGTTGTCGTGATCCGTGAGCGCGATCGTGGTCAGGCCTGCAATTGCTGCCTTCCTGACAACGTCGGCAGGGGAGTCTCCGCCATCGGAGGCCGTTGAATGGAGATGTAGGTCGACGGCCACTAATTGCTCATCCGAACAACCGCATCAGCCTCAGCCCTCGATGCGGATAGTGCTGATGTAGAGGCTCTCCGTTGGACGGTCGCCGGCCACGGACACCGCCTCGATCTTGTCCAACACATCGAGACCACTCTCGACTTGGCCGAAGACGGTGAAGTTCGGCGGCAGGGCCGTGTCCTTGAACATGATGAAGAACTGGCTGCCGTTGGTGTTGGGCCCGGCGTTGGCCATGGCGAGTGTGCCACGGGTGTAGGTGAAGTCGGCTGGCGGGAGCTCGTCTTGGTACTGATAGCCGGGTCCGCCGCTGCCGGTGGCCGTCGGGTCACCGGCCTGGTACATGAAGCCGGGGATGATGCGATGCGAGACCGTGCCGTCGTAGAAGCCCTGGCGGGCCAGGAACGCGAATGAGTTGACCGTGTTGGGGGCGGCGGCCGGGTCGAGCCGAACCACGATCTCGCCGCACGAGGTCATGATTCTCGCTCTTATCTCACCATCGGGGTCGATCGCTTGGTCCTCGGGACCCGAGAAGGTCATGGAAGTCGCCGGTGGCGGCGCTTCACCGCCACAGACCACCGGGAGGTTCCTGAAGGATTCGTAGGCGGGGCTGGCTATCGGGTCTCCCATGGGCACATCCTCTGTGGTAGCGACTTGCGTCGTTGGGGTCGATGTTGCTTCGGTGATCGGCGTCGTCGTTGCCGCAACCTCGGCAATAGTTGTCGTGGGGGTGGCGTCGGTTCCGCCTCGGGACAGCAGGAAGCCGACCGCGATCACGGCTAACGCCACTCCGCCGAAGCGAATGGCGTTACTCCGCAACTTGGCGCGCTTCGCCCCCTTCTGGCGAAGCTGACGCGCCTGTTGGGCGTTCTCTCGCTGTCGTTGACGTTTCTCAGTAGGCACCGTCGGAGATACTAGGAAGAGGTCGCCGTCTACCCGGTAGCTGAGGGTGTCACCGATAGACTTGTTCCATGTCCCTCGTCGTGCAGAAGTACGGCGGCACCTCCCTGGCTGATGCCGACCGAGTTCGCGCCGTCGCTACGCGTGTCGCAACCGCCCGCGAACGAGGCGATCAGGTCGTTGTCGTCGTCTCGGCTATGGGCCACACCACAGACGATCTCGTAGCCCTGGCGGGCGGCGTGTCCGATGGATTGCACCCCCGCGAGATGGACATGCTCCTCACGGCGGGCGAGCGCATCGCGATGGCGCTGACCGCTATGGCGATCAGGGACAGGGGCATAGAGGCCATGAGCCTTACCGGGTCGCAAGCGGGGATTCTCACAGACGCCGCTCATGGCAACGCCAAGATCACCGAGATCCGGGGTGATCGAGTGCGGCAAGGCCTTGAGGAGGGGAAGGTGGTCATCGTTGCCGGCTTCCAGGGTGTCGACCCCCAAAGCAGAGAGATAACGACCCTGGGCCGGGGCGGCTCCGATGCCACCGCGGTGGCGCTGGCCGCCTCCCTTGGAGCCGAGAGTTGTGAGATCTACACAGATGTGGACGGGGTGCTCACCGCTGATCCCCGTGTCGTTCCCGATGCTCGCAAACTCGAGGAGGTCTCATACGACGAGATGCTCGAGCTGGCAGCCTCCGGCGCTACGGTTCTTATGGCGAGGTCGGTCGAGGTTGGTAGGCGTTTCGGGATACCGATTCATGTCAGGTCCTCGTTCCACGACGAGCCGGGAACCTGGGTCAAGGAGGAGACTTTGGAAGAAGCGATCGTCCGGGGCGTTTCCCACAACGACGGTGAGGCCAAGATCACAGTCCATGGTGTCCCCGATAGCCCGGGCGTCGCCGCCTCACTGTTCAGCCGGTTGGCCAAGGATGGCATCGGGGCCGACATGATCGTTCAGAACGTTTCGACCGACGGCATAACCGACATCAGCTTCACGATCCCCAAGGCCAGCGCCGATGCAGCCCTCGAGGCTTCCCGCGGCGCCGCCGCCGAGATGGACGCCAAAGGCGTCGACCTGGAGACCGATATCGCTCGCGTTTCCATCGTTGGCGCCGGCATGCAGTCGGACCCCAGTGTGGCGGCGAGGATGTTCTCGACTCTCTCCGACAACGGCGTCAACATCGAGATGATCAGCACCTCGGATATTCGCATCTCGTGTGTCGTAAAGGGCGGACGCATCCTTGAAGCGGTTGCCGCTCTCCACACCGAGTTCGATCCTCCGGCACCAACATGAGCGCCATCGCCATCGTCGGGGCCACCGGAGCCGTTGGCCGCACCATGGTCTCGATCCTCGAGCAGAGAGACTTCCCCGTCACCTCGTTGCGCCTGATGGCTTCGAGCCGCTCCGCCGGAGCGGAGGTCGACACCAAGTGGGGGACGGTCACGATCGAGGATCTCGACCAGGCGGATCCGTCAGGCCTCGACATCGCCATGTACTCGGCGGGAGGTGACAGGTCACGGGCCCATGCCCCGCGCTTCGCCGAGGCCGGCGTCGTCGTGGTCGACAACTCATCTGCATTCCGGATGCGTGACGGTGTGCCGTTGGTCGTCGTCGATGTCAACGATCACGCCATCGCTGGTCACAGCAACATCATCGCCAATCCCAACTGCACGACGATGAACGTGATGATGGCAGCGGGACCGCTCCACAGCGCTTTCGGACTCACCTCCATGGTGGTTTCGTCGTACCAGGCGGTTTCGGGCTCGGGACACCAGGGCACTGCCGAGCTGGTGCGCCAGAACGAAGCTCTCGGCAAGGACCCTGATGCTCTGGTTAGCGGCGAGTGGATCGACCCCGGGAGCGAGGTCTACACGCGGCCCATCGCCTGGAACGTGTTGCCTTTCGCCGGCAGCCTCGGCGAACAGGGGTACACCGACGAGGAGTGGAAGCTGGTATTCGAGAGCCGCAAGATCTTGGACCTCGGAGGCCTCGCTGTCGAGCCGACCTGTGTCCGGGTCCCCGTGATCGCCGGCCACGGCATCGCCGCCACCATGCGCTTTGCGCAGGCCGTCGACGTAGCGGAAGCGGCGGCGGTCCTGGAGGCCGCACCCGGGTTGGAACTGTGGGCCGATGAAACCCCGACAGCTCTCGACAGCGCCGGTCGCGACGAGGTCCTCGCCGGTCGGCTTCGTCCCACCATTGGCGAGCCGGGCGGCCTCAACGTGTGGGTTGTCGGCGACAACCTGCGTAAGGGCGCCGCTTTGAACGCCGTTCAGATCGCAGAAGCGTTGCTCTAGGGCAACGCCCTCCCGCCCAAAGCCCAAAGCTGGTTCCTCAGCCCTTCATCCCGTGGCCGTGGCCCTCTTCGAGCACGTCCCAGGGTGCGGCTGCGTCGGGGTCTGCGGTGTTCCACACTTCCTCGGGAGGCGGTTCGCTCTGCTCGATGAAGATCCTCTGGTGTCGGTCGTAATCCTCCGCCGACACCGGCGCCAGCGCCAGCGCCATGATCGAGGTCATTCCGCCCACGACAGCGGGCCACGGGCTTTCTCCGACGATCGACATCACGGCACCGACAACGCTGGCGGCGAGAGCGATGAGGAGCCGAACCACGACCGTCTGGCGGTACACATCGAAGTGCCCAACCTCGATCGGGCGTTGCCGATACCACCTGACGGCGAATGTCGAGATGAACCCCACTCCCACGACGATGATGAGGCCGAGCCATGTCGGTGAGCCGTCGTTGCCTGCCAGGAACACCCCGGCGACGGCGGCGGCGAACGCGATGACCCCGGCGCCAGCCTGCAACCTCAAGAGTGTTGTCAGCGGTCGATCTGGAGCCGTTTCCGGAATCACCCGTAAACGGTACGAGGCGTACACAAAAAGTGACGGCAAAGCTGTCTGTCTTTCCCCCCATAGGGGGGAGTACCGGCGAAGCCGGGGAGGGGGCTTCCTCTCGGGCGCGTGTTTCGACGTGTCGTCAGAGTTGTAAACAGGAAGCCCCCTCCGACCTCGCTGCGCTCGGCCACCTCCCCCTAGAGGGGAGGAAACCTTGTTCGGACCTGGTCGGACTGTCTCCCCCTGGAGGGGGAGGCCACCTCCGCTCCCTGGGGGGGTAACACGTGAACAACCCGCCCCGATGGGCGGGTTGTTCACTAGTCGGGACGGCCGGATTCGAACCGGCGACCTCATCGTCCCGAACGATGCGCGCTACCAAGCTGCGCCACGTCCCGATTGAGGGAATCCTATCCGTTGTCGGGTCGGAGGGGCACGTCGACCCGGAGGCGGTCGATGCGGTGGCGGTCCATGCGGAGCACCGTCAGCTCCGTGCCGTCCAGGTTGATGCTGTCTGCGACCTCGGGGATCCGTCCCGCAACGTCGAGGAAGAGGCCTCCGACGGTCGAGTACTCACCATCGGGGAAGGCGACTCCGATGGCCTCTGCCAGGTCTTCGAGCGGGAGCCTGCCGTCGACCAGCCAACGACGCTGCGCCACCTGCACGACTGCGGGGGAGCCCGGGTCGTACTCATCCTGGAGCTCACCGGTGAGCTCGGCGATCAGGTCCTTGACGGTGACTATGCCCTCGACGCCGCCGTGCTCGTCGGTGACCACGGCGAACCCCCAGCGGCGCTCTCTCATCTCACGAAGCAGCTCGAGAATGGGCTTCGACTCGGGAACGTAGATCGGCTCGCGGATGATGGAAGAGATGTCGCCCGAAGACGGGTCAAAGCTGGTGCGGATGACGTCCTTGACATAGAGGATGCCCACCAGCTCGTCGAGGCCGCCATCGATCACCGGGAATCGAGCGTGAGCGGTCTTGGTAACCGCCTCGCGAATGCTGTCCATAGTCACCGGGGCAGACAGCGTCACGACCTCGCGTCGCGGTGTCATGACCTCGCGGACACTGCGGTCTGCGAGCTCGAAGAGCGAGTGGATGATCTCTCGCTCCATGGCCTCGATCTCGCCCCCCTCTTCTCCCAGTTCGGCCATGGCGCGGATGTCATCTTCGGTGACAACTGGTGCATCGTTCAGGGGAATCCTCAGCAAACGAAACACTCCCCTCGCTATCGCTTGGAAGATCCGTGCCAGCGGTCTCAGCACCACTCGTAGGCGGTGGATAGTCGGCGCAACCGTCAGGCTGTAACGCTCGGGATAGCGAGCAGCAAGGCTCTTGGGTGTGATCTCCCCGATCACGAGGATCACCGCCGTCACCGCCAGCGTCGACAGCCATGGTCCCCAGCTCTCGCCGAGTAGATCTATGAACAGCACGGCGGCCAGGGTGGCGATGACGATGTTGACGAAGTTGTTCGCGATCAGCAGAGTCGACAGTGTCGAGTCGTAGTCGGCGACCAGTTCTCCGAGACGCCTACCCCTCTCGGTGTCTCCGAGCTGACGGACTCGCTCGCGGGGGATCCCGATGATCGCGGTCTCCGAGCCGGAGAAGAATCCAGATGCCACGATGCAGACACCGAGCACTGCGACGTAGGCGATCTGCAGGGCGCTCACGATGAGCTCCTAGGAGGAGGCTCGTCCTCTTGGGTCATGTGGCATCGAGGGCCTGTGCAACCGCGGCCCTTAGTTCGAAGGCTGTGAAAGGCTTTCGAACCCAGGCTGCTGCGCCTGCCCGCTTGGCGAGGAACGCGTCGGCGTTGCGATCCAACAGGATGACCACTGGCACAGCGGGATCACCGTTCACCGAAGAGGCCTCCTTCATGGACCTGGTGATGGCCATACCACCCATCGACCCGACCTGGAGGTCGGCGACAACGACATCGACCTCCTCAGTTGTGGCGCGACCGGCAGCTGCCGCCGGATCGTCCTCATCCAGGAGGATCGTTCCTGGTTCGATCAGTGCGGAGTGGACATCGGAGCGCACCCAATCGGTGTCGCAGACGAGTAGAGCCTTCATCGTCAGAGATTGTATTGGCAGCATGCATCCGGTGTCACCGCATGCCATAGCATGCGCCGCGTGAAGCGCCTCCTGCTGTTCATCTTCGTCACCTCTCTTGTCGCTGCCGCCCCGGCCGCGGCCGAGGGAGCAAGCCAAGTTGTCGTGGCCGAGGTAGCCGGTCCACTGGACTCGGTGGCCATCGACTTCCTGATGGACACGATCGAGGGCAGTGACGCCCAGGTCATCATCATCCAGCTGAACTCACCAGGCGCCGTTTCTGGCGACATCGTGGACCTCCTTCAGCTTGTCGCCGATCCCCCGGTCCCAGTAGTGGTGTGGGTGGGTCCAGATCCCGCGGTGGCACAGGGCGGCGCCGGACAGTTGTTGTTGGCCGCCAGCCTGGGAACGGCGGCACCACGGGTCAAGGTCGGCTATCTCCTTCCAACAGTGGCCGGCGATCGCTCCGCGGATTCCAACTTCGACGGCCCTTCGCCCAACGATCGCTACAAGGTCGTGGAACCCGACGAGCTGATCGATCTCGTTGTGCCCTCTCTCGGCCAGTTGGTCACTGCCCTCGATGGCATGGAGTTCAGCATCGGAGATCAGGTCACGACTCTCGACACCGCCGAGACGATCACCGACGACGCTGGCAACGAGGTGTTGAGGCCAACGTCGCAGATCCGGTTCACCGAGGTGGGTCTGTGGGGCAAGACCCTGCGTCTCGGCATCCGTCCTGAGGCAGCATTCTTCTTCCTCGTCGCCGGACTGACTCTGGCTGCGTTCGAGTTCTACGCGGCGGGCACCGGTCTCATGGCAGCTGTCGCCATCGCCTCGCTCTTCATCGCCGGCTACGGAATGTCTGAATTACCGCTTCGATGGTGGGCGGTGGCGGCGACTCTGGTTGGGCTGTTCCTGTACGTCGTCGACTTCCAACGGAACGGCCTTGGGTTGGCATCGGTCGTGGGTACCGGTCTGCTGTGGGCGGGTGGTATGTGGTTCACCGATGCTTCCCCTCAGATCTCCTCGATCTGGTGGGTCGTGATCCTGGTCGTCATCGGGACCGCTCTCTTCTTTGGAATAGGTATGACGGCGGTGGTCCGATCTCGATTCGGCACGAGGACCATCGGTCGCGAGCACCTGGTGGGTCGGATCGGAACGGCGGTTGAGGCCGTGGCTCCGGTTGGGCCGGTGCTGGTTGATGGTGCCCAGTGGACGGCAACGGCGGCCCGCGCCTCCGGCATCGCGGCTGGAGACGCCGTTGAGATCGTTGCGGTTTCTGGCATCCAGCTCGAGGTGCAGCCGGTCGACAGTCCTTAACACAACCCATATTTTCCCTGGAGAAGTGGGAAATCGATTACTACTTTCCTTTCTCCTGGAGAGGAGGAGGGCCTAGCCGTGACGATGGATGCGATCGATAGGGAGTGGCAGGTCGACGGCCTATGTCGAGGCAATCACTCCCACCTGTTCTTCCCGCCCAGCACCGTTGAACGCAAGGACGAGCGCGAGAACCGCGAGATGAAGGCGAAGGCCATCTGCTCGGTATGCCGGGTACAGGACGAGTGCCGCGACTACGCCGTCACCATTCGCGAGCCTTATGGCATCTGGGGCGGTCTCACCGAGGTCGAGCGCCGCCAGGTTCTCGCCGCCAAGAGCTAACCCCGCAGCCGGCGCAAGTCGCCGTCTCTCTCGGTTATTCCGTCCCGGTCAAGCCACTCCAGGAGTGGAACCGCGTGGCGCCGGCTGATGTCGCAGGCATCTCGAAAGTCGGCGACAGTGAATCCGTCGCCAAGGCTCTTCAACAGTGTCTTGATCTTCTCTATCTGTTCGGGGAGATAGACGAGATCCTCGTCGATCCGTATCAGATCTCCATTGCGTTCGAGGGCATGTCGCAATTCAATATCCATACTCAATTGGGATGCCCTGGGGACGGCCAGCCCTGATTCCAGCAACGCCCTGCGGACGTCGTCGTAGGCCGCTCGCTGTCCCGAGTCGAGCTGGCCCTGGAAGTCGGCCGCTCGCACGAAGCTCGTGTCGATGACGAGGTCATCTCCGACCAGGACGGCTAGTTCCTCGGCGCTGACGCCCAGGCGCTCGGAGAGGCTCGCACCTGGCATTCCAGGACGGAGCGGGTTGTCAGTGTGGAAGTTCTGCACCAGCTTGGTCGCTTGTTCCCGGACGCCTGCCACCTCGGAGTCCGAGAACACGGCGTCTCCGACGGTTGTGAATCCCACAGGCGGAATTCCGGTATGGGCGACCACGGCGACGACCGACGCCCGTCCCCGAATCTCGACGAGAGCGTTCGCTCTGTCCGCGCCATAACCATCGAGGCTGGACCGCAACGCCTCGATGACCGCGGGACTTGGTCTTCGTTTCGCCGGCGCAGGATCGAGGACCCTGCCACCGCCGACGACCGCCCGTCGACCGACGTCGCGCAGGATGAAGCGGTCACCCATCGCCAGCGGCACAGCCTGGGTGACGCGCACGATCGCAGCGTTATCGCCGACAAGACGCAGCTTCATGGGCCAGGCGCCGCTACCGGCGTGGAGGTGGTAGGCCCCCCGATCGGCGAGGGCCTCCTCTTGTCCTCGTGCCGGCTTGATGTCGGCAAGGAAGACGTCTGTCGGTTGCCACTCGTTGGGTCTTCCGACCATCGAACCCCGCCCGATGGCGGTCGCCTCGATGCCACCGATGTTGATGGCGGTCCGGCTCCCTGGATGGGCGACGTCGACCGCCTGTTCGTGGCTTTGTAGCGCCCGGATCCGAGCATTGAGGGGTCCCGGCCAGATGGTCAGCTCCTCGCCGGCGCCGATGTCTCCACCGGCCAGCGTCCCGGTCACGACGGTGCCGGATCCGGCGATGGTGAAACTGCGATCGACCCACATTCGGGTACGCCCTTTGGGGGAGTCGACGTTGTTGACCATCAACCGCAACTGGTGGCGGAGATCCTCGATGCCGAGACCGGTCGGCGGCGACACCTCGACGATCGGCGCGCCCTCGATTGAGGTTCCCCTGACCGCCTCCTCGACCTCCAGCCGGGCCAAGCCGGCGGTCTCGTCGTCGACGAGGTCGCGGCGGGACAGCGCGATCACTGCACGGCGATGGTCGAGGAGGTCGATGATCGATAGGTGCTCTTCCGACTGGGGCATCCACCCCTCGTCTGCTGCGACGACGAAGAGGACCCCTTGCACGGCATCGATTCCGGCCAGCATGTTCTTGATGAACTTCTCGTGGCCGGGAACGTCAACGAAGCCGAGGGGCGTTCCGTCCTCGAGTTCGGTCCAGGCGAATCCGAGATCGATCGTGAGACCGCGTCGCTTCTCCTCCTCAAGGCGATCGGGGTCTCTGCCGGTGAGGGCCTGGATCAGGGTTGACTTGCCGTGGTCGACATGACCGGCAGTGCCGATTACCGGCATGCGTCGGCGAGAGCGGCCGCCACCAGCTTGTCGTCTTCGGGGGCGATGGCTCTCAGATCAACGAGGAGATCATCGTCCTGTCGCCGGGCGACGACTGGGGGGCGACCGCTCAATAGAGCTTTCCAGCGGTCGGCCTTGCCGTCGACGGAGATCAGCGGCCCAGGGATGCCGGCTCCAGGCACCGAACCGGCGCCCGGCACCGACTGGCCGTCGATGACTTTCGCCGGCACGCCGGATGTGTCGATCACCTCCCGACACCGAAGGGTCAATCCCTCGTTGTCGAGCGTGGCCATCGCCCAGAAGGGAATGTCGCCTGCCTTGCCCGCGGCGTACATCTCGAGGGTCGCCTCAACTGCCGCCAGGGTGGGCCCGTCGCATCGGAATGCTCTCGCCAGCGGGTGGCGGGCCATGGCCGAGATGAGGCTGCGATCTCCAACGGCGATCCCTGCTTGTGGCCCCCCGAGCAGCTTGTCCCCAGAGAAGAGCACGACGTTGGCTCCTGCCTCGAGGGTTTGGCGTGCCGCGGCCTCTCCTTCCAGCCACGCTGGGGGCGGTCCCTGCAGCCAGGGTGTCCTCGCGTCCAGGAGTCCACTGCCGACATCGGCAACGAAGGGAACGCTATTGGCGGAGGCGATCTCTGCCATCTGGCGATAGTCGACTGCTTCCGTGAATCCCTCGACGCGATAGTTCGCCGGATGAACCTTGAGCAGCATGGCCGCGCTTGAGGCCACCGACTCGAAGTCTCCCGGCCTCGTCCTGTTGGTGGTTCCCACCTCGAGCAAGCGGCAGCCAACTGCCGTCATCACGTCGGGCAGTCGGAAGGATCCCCCGATCTCTATCAGCTCTCCCCTGGAAACGGCGACCGTGCCACCTCCGGCGATGGCAGCGAGGGCCAGCGACAATGCCGCGGCGTTGTTGTTGACGACCATGCCCTGCTCCGCGCCGGTGAGGGCTGCCGCTAGTTGTCCGGCGTAGGTGCCGCGCTTGCTGCGTGAGCCCTTCGTGGGATCGAACTCGAGGTTGCTGTAGCCGAGTGCGACTTGGGCTGCCGTCGATGCCGCCGCCTCCGGCCACGGGGCCCGCCCGAGGTTGGTGTGCAGCAGGACACCTGAGGCGTTGAGCATTGGCATCGCCGATCCGGCCAAGACGCTGGCGGCGATCCTGTCCGCGATCTCAGTGGCCTCTTCTCCGCTCTTCCGCGCTTCGGTGATCGCCTGACGCGCCACTTCGACCGCGAGCGGTCCTGGCAAAGCCAGCCGCGCAGCCAGGTCGTCCACTTTGGGGAATCGGTCAGCCACCAACGAAGATTACCTGTAGCCGGCCGCTGACGCTCTGGAGTGACTCTCGCGTGTTCCAACATGTCGTTGGAGCTGTAAACAGGAAGCCCCCTCCGACCTCGCTTCGCTCGGCCACCTCCC
>JAZFSG010000112.1:0-11799 GCA_036446035.1 Acidimicrobiia bacterium
CGAAGACCATGAGCACCGCAGGCGCATTTAGCGTTGCCGACCCCTGAGTAATGGACACCGTCGTTTCGATTCCTCCTCCCTGTTTGCGGACAGAGTTGGCGACGGGGACGATGCAGGCGCTACACAGGTTCATCGCGGCGCCCGTGGTGAGGCCCTGAAGCGAGCCAACGATTCCTCGGCGACGGCCGAATGAGCCATCCTTGGGTAGCAGCAGAGCCTCGGCGAGGCCGGCGACGCCAAAGGCGAAGATCATGCCGACCGTCACCAGCTCTATGTATGTGGTCGAGAAGTCCCACCAACGCTCCAGGAACGGCTCGGCCGATTCGACACAGAATCCCTGGAAGCAATCGCGGGCCTTGAGCGCAGGGATCTCGACTGCGGTTCTCGAGGCGGCTGAGGTGGCGATCTCGACGTCCTCGCGCACGGTGTCAAGCTTGGGGAACCGGTTGAACGTGAAGAAGAGGCCGAACAGGATGGCGAACAGCACGAGCCCGAGGATCCGGCGCCGGCCGGCTGTGGTGTTGGGGTCTAACCAACGGCGCCATACGGACCGCACAGGCGGCGGAGGAGGAGTAGCGGGAGAGTCGAGTGTTGTCGTGCTCATAGGCTAGGTCGTCGCCGGCAAGGGTACCTGGGCAAGCCGCTGTGATTCTGCCGGGTGACGCCTGGTCTGCTATCAAGTCGCTATGGCACATTCGATGCAGATCGTCATCGCTTGCAAAGACCCGGCGCGGCTAACCGAGTTCTGGGCGGGGGTGCTTGGCTACATCGAGCAGCCGCCGCCGCCCGGATTCGAGAACTGGGCGCAATTCGCCAACGAAGTGGGTATCCCACCCGAGAACCGCAACGACATGTCGGCGGTTGTTGATCCCGACGGGAGCGGTCCTCGCATCCTCTTCGAGCGCTACGACGGTGGCCCTCCCAACCAGCGGGTTCACTTCGACGTCAACGTGATGGGCGGTCGAGCGGAGATGTCAGAAGACGAGCGCCGGGCGCGCCTGAATGAGGAACGGACCCACATCGAGGATCTCGGCGGCAGCTTCAAGCGTGAAGCCGTCGGTATGGCAGGTGAGGTTTGGATCGAGATGTTCGACCCAGAAGGCAACTGGTTCTGCGTGCAGTAGCAGCGGCCCCCTGAAGGTAGCTTCTCCCCATGGCCGTCAGCCTCGATGCCACCAACGACACCCCGTTGTTCACAACCGAGCGGCTGGAGCTGTCCTTCGGGAAACCACAGGATGCCGATGTGCTCTTCCCCTACGTCCACGAGGAGCCGGGGCGGCTAGTCACCGACACCCTGGTGTGGAACGGACCGGTGGATCGAGAGGACGCCGTGAGGTTCTTCGAGCTCCATGCCCTGGGAACCTTCGGCGAGAACGGCTTCCACTGGTTACTGCGCGACCGCACCGGGGAGATAACCGGCACCGCTGGGGAAGCCATGGGCTCCATTGGTGTTCGTCCAACAGACGATCCGGAGGTCTGTGATATCGGTTACTGGCTGGGAGCACCTTTCTGGGGCAAAGGCCTCATGGCAGAAGCCATTGTGGCTATCGCCCGCCACTGCTTTGACCACCTTGGTTTCGCAGTCGTTGCCGCTGACGTCTTCTCAACCAACGCTCGCAGCGCCCGCTTGCTGGAGAAACTCGGGTTCGAACAGGCTGGAGAGATGCCGGCATACAACATCAAGCGCGGCTGCCCTGTCGATGGCCTGCACTACGTGCTGCGCGCTGACACGAGTGGCATCAACTAGCCTCGAAAACAGCAAGCATTCCTAGGAGGGACCGTGGCGAACATCGTGCGAGCAGCACTTGTGCAGACGGAGTGGACCGGCGAGAAGGAGTCCATGCTCAAGAAGAACATGGACTACGCCCGAGAAGCCTCAGAGCAGGGGGCCAAGATCATGTGCTTCCAGGAGCTCTTCGACGCCCCCTACTTCTGCCAGGTGCAGGAGAACGAGCACTTCGACACCGCCGAGGGCATCCCGGACGGCCCAACCACCGAGGCCATGCAGAAGCTCGCTGCAGAGACCGGCATGGTGCTCATCGTGCCTATGTTCGAGAAAGAGGACGACGGTTTCTTCTACAACACGGCGTCCGTGATCGAGAGCGACGGCACCTACCTCGGCAAGTACCGCAAGACCCACATCCCTCACGTCAAGGGTTTCTGGGAGAAGTACTACTTCCGTCCTGGGAACATGGGCTACCCGATATTCGACACGTCGGTCGGGCGCATCGGCGTCTACATCTGCTACGACCGCCACTTCCCAGAGGGATGGCGGGCGCTCGGCCTGGCGGGAGCCAAGATCGTCTTTAACCCTTCGGCCACGAGCCGCGGCCTCTCGATGTACCTGTGGAATCTCGAGCAGCCGGCTTCAGCTGTTGCCAACGAGTACTTCATTGGGGCCATCAACCGGGTGGGCAAGGAGCCATTCGGCGACAACGACTTCTACGGTTCGACCTACTTTGTTGATCCCCGCGGTCAACTCGTCGGCGAGGCCGCCTCCGATACCGAGGAGGAGCTCGTAGTGCGTGATCTCGACCTCGATCTCATCGATGAAGTCCGTACCCAGTGGGCGTTCTATCGCGACCGCCGACCGGACGCCTACGAGAGTCTGGTTGCTCCCTAGCTCAGCACTTCCAGCAGTTTGGCGTTCTCCTCGGGGCTGCGAACCGAGACGCGGATGTAGTCGACGAGCGGCCCGTCCGGGAAGGTCCTCATGATCATGCCCCTGTGGAGCGTGCGATCGGCGAGCTCGAAGGCAGTGTTGCCCACCTCACACAGCAAGAAGTTGGTATGCGACGGCAGTACTCGCCAGCCGAGTTCGCCCAGGTCAGTGCCCAATTGTTGGCGCGAGGCGATGAGGGCGGCGACGGTGCCGTCCATGGCTGTCTTGTCTCCGAGCGCCGCGACCCCAAGGGCCGCTGACAGTGAAGAGATCCCTCCGGGGGCTCGTACCACGTCGAGCTTCTTGATGAGACTGGGGTGACCCATGGCGTAGCCGACGCGAGCACCCGCCAGGTTGAAGGCCTTGGAGAGAGTTCGTAGGACCACAACGTTGTGGTTGCCGAGCACCCAAGGCGTCCAGTCGTCGCCGGCGATCTCGGCATAGGCGGCATCGATGACGACGACGCCGTCGGTTGCCGCGATGGCAGCCTCTATGAGGTCGTCTGGCATGCGGTTGCCAACGGGATTGGCGGGCACGGTAAGCCACAAGAGATCGGCGTCGCGGGCGGCATCGAGCAGCGTATCGGTGCCCGGTGCGAAGTCCGGGCCGGAGAGCTGCGGCTCGTTGAGCTGGGCCTTTCGGTTGAGTGTGGCAACTCGCTGCAGCGGGTAGGTAGGTGTGACCGCTACCGCCCGACCGCCAGGCTCCAGTAGCCCCTGTGCCGCCATCAAGATCAGCTCGTCGATGCCGGCTCCGGTCACGATGTGACCGATGTCGAGCCCGACGAAGGCGGCGGCGGCCTGGCGAAGGGGGAGGTAGTCGGCGCCGGGGTACTCGTTGAGCCAATGGGTCTGTTCTGTCGCCAGCGGCACGGCCCAGTCCGGGTGAAACGGGGAGGTGTTGTGGTCGAACCGGATCACATCTTCGGGAGGGATACCGGCGACCTCAGCTATCTCTTGTCGGCTGGGCTGGTTGACGTATCTGGCCATCGGTCCTTCCTGTGGTCAGCATCCTTGCATGGTTTCGTGTCACACCCGAGTGGCACAGTGAGGTCATGGCAACCGCTGGCGCCACAGCACAACTCGTCGACGCGATTGATCTGCTGCAAGCAGAAGACCTGTCGTCCCCCGCATCGGGGCAGTTGAAGGCGGACCTCCTAGAGCTGGAAGCTCAGTCTCGGGCTCTTGATGCCGAGCGCCTCAGGCGCCTCGCCGAGATCGATCGGCGTGGGGACTTCGAGGACGAGGGCTATGTCTCTACGGCCGCCTGGTTGCGCGATCGCACCGTGATCTCTCATGGACAGGCCCTCGCTCGTGTCGAGATGGCCCGTCGCCTCGCGACAATGCGTCTGAGTCAAGCAGCATTCGCCGACGGTCGGATCGGCTGGGAGGCGGTGAGGATGCTTGCAGGCGCTCGGGACGCCCACCCAGACGCGTTCCTCGCTGATGAAACGACTCTGGTGGGGGCAGCAGGGTCGCTGCCTGCACACCTGTTGCGACGAGCTCTGGAGCACTGGAAGGATGCCTACGACCCCGAGTACTTCGCCGCCGCCCAGGAGGCGAAACACCGTCGTCGCTTCCTGTACGCCTCCCGCACCTTTGATGGAATGGTTCGTCTGGACGGCGAATTGGATCCTGAGGCCGGCTCAACCGTCTTGACGGCACTGCGCTCGCTGGTCGAGCCCGCCGCTCTCGACTCGACCGACTCTCGAACAGGCGCCCAGCGCCGGGCGGACGCCCTCGTCGAGCTGTGTCGAAACCACCTCGATCACGGTGACGGCCCTGTCAGCGGCGGAGAGAAGCCTCACATCGAGGTGGCGGTTGACATCGTCGATCTCGCCTCGGGCGAGGGAACAGCTCTGGTGGACGATGTCACGATTCCAGTAGAGAGTGCCCGTCGGCTCGCCTGTGATGCCAGCGTCACTCGAATGGTGTCCAGCGGAAACGGGGAACCACTCGACGTCGGACGTCGCACGCGAACTATCCCGTCCGCTATCCGTCGTGCCCTCAACCGCCGCGACGGTGGATGCACGGCACCGGGATGCGACCGACCCCAGCGGTGGTGCGACGCCCATCATGTTGTGCACTGGGCCGAAGGCGGCGACACCAGCCTCGACAACCTGGTGCTGCTGTGTAGACGGCATCATCGGATGGTTCACGAAGGCAAGGTGTCGGTACGCGTTGGCCAGCCGATGCGGGCGCCACCGGCGGTCAGGTTGTAGTTGGCAGGTTGCCGGGAATCTCGATTCGAGTCAAGCAAACAACCGGCGCTAGCTGGGATCGATCACCTGGCCGATGAAGAGAACCTCACCCGTGGAGGAATGCTCGATCACGTAGAGAAAAGGCCGATCGATGGTCATGGTTGCCGGGGGAGGAGCTGCCCGTAGTCCGATGATCACGGCGGTAGCTGCCGCGGCCTCGGTGCCATGCTCATCGACGGCGATGAAGGCTTTGTGCAAGACGTCATGGACGAAGAGCTCGCGAGATTCTGTGATGCCGGTGAAGTCGGCACCGTCGGGTAGCGAGGGCGCCGTGAACGCTGCCACCATGCCGAGGTCCTGGAGGATTTGCTTGAGGCCCACCTCCGCTTCGAATTCCCAGCGCGGCAACGTGAGGTCGAGCTGATGGTCTGAGAATCCGATGTCGGTCAGTTCGCCCTCTGTCAGTCGGCTGGATATCGCTCCGAATTGCCCCGCGTCCGGAAGCACGATGATCATGGCGGCATCTCCGGCATACGGGAGCCGCACCGCGGTGTAGCCATCCCCGGTGGCAAGCCCGAGACGCTCTACCTGGTGCATCAACGGCACGGTGACAGTGGAATCGTCAAGCAGCGTGAACTGACCGTCGGCCGTGTTCGCCGGGTCGAATTGATGCGCCCAGTTGGCCTTGAACCAGATGGCATTGACGATCACCAAGCGGGTGAGAGACGTGATGACGCCCTCGGGGATGAGGTCTTTGATGCGATCATTGGTCTGTTCCTCGACCCAGGCGTTGATGGCGAGGCGCGCTTCCTCAGTGGCGGCGACGAAGTCGACGAGGTTGACGCCAGCGTCGTAGTTGACGGCGAGCAGTTCCAGGAAGTCATCGAGGAAGGGATAATCGAAGTGCCCCCACAGCGAGTTGGCAATGGCAACGGCGAAAGGCTCTCGCGCGTCGCCCTCGAACGACGCCGGAGGCTCGCTTATGCGCGAGTCGAGTTCGTTGCGGGCGGCGTGGATGCGATCGGCTGCCAGCTCCATGTGAAGCGTCGAGGCCATCTCGGCCGCGGTATCGCCGCGAGCGCCCGCATAGGTCATGGTGATGGCAGCGGCGATGCTGTACGGAGAGACGAGTATGTTTCCGCCATCGGCAGTGGCGGTGGCAAAGAGGTCAAGAGCGAATTCCGTGTTGCCGTCAACCAAGGACGCCATCTCGGCATCGGTCACGTCGGTTGACGTCTCCCTCGGGAAGTCGGCCCTGACGATGTCAACTCCGGCTGACGGGCTTGTCGAGTGTTGAGGGGGCATTGATGTCCTCGCTGGTGCCTGGCTAATGGTGTCGCCGCAGGAAGACCCAATGAGGGCCAGCACGATGGCGATGAAGCTGAGTCTCTTCATGTCTCCTCCGCAGATAAGACGGCCCGAGTGGTGTCGGAAGTTCCAGGTTGCCGCCAGGCCCGCGTGAGCGCCAGAGTCGATTGGCTGCGGCCCCCTCGCTCGGCTGGCGAGCCAGGCCCCCAACCGGTCCGCCAATTAGTTGAGTTGCCACTGCTGTCAATCAGACCCTAGGCCTGGGCCGCGGTGCCTCTCACGACGTGGCTGTCGTCTCAACGCGCAAGTCGAGGCCCCATCTCGTAACATTCGGCCCGTGAAGTCGGATGCCACCAACGTCACGCACTATCTCGCACTCCTGCCCGATGACAGGCGCCAGGCCATTGTCGAGGTGCGCGGCGAGATCCTGGCGAACCTGCCAGAAGGGTTCGTCGAGACAATGAACTGGGGCATGATCTCGTACGAGGTCCCACTCGAGCGCTATCCGAACGCCTACAACGGCAAGCCGCTGATGTACGCCGGACTGGCGTCGCAGAAACGGCACATGGCCGTCTATCTCAGTGGCGTCTACTCCGACGATTCCAGACGGCAGGCGTTCCTCGACGCATACAAGGCGACCGACAAGAAACTGGATATGGGCAAGTCGTGCGTGCGGTTCACCAAACTGGAGAACCTACCGGTTGAGCTCATCGGCGAAACCATCGCCTCGATGTCCGTCGACGATTTCATCGCCGCCTACGAGGCCGGGCGCAACTAGCCGTCGAGCTACGGCGCTAGCTTTCTCATTACCAATCCGCCTGGAGGCACCATGGGTAAACACGCTGATCTTCTCGCACGCCACAAGGCGGTGCTGCCAGCCTGGATGGCGCTCTATTACCAGGAGCCGATCGCCCTGGTGAGGGGCGATGGGCGCCGCGTGTGGGATGCCGAGGGCAAGGAGTACCTCGACTTCTTCGCAGGGATCCTCACCAACATGCTCGGCTACAACCTTCCGGAGGTCACCGAGGCGATCCAGGAGCAGGCCGCCAAGATTCTGCACAGCTCGACGCTCTACCTCATCGAGTCACAGATCGAGCTGGCCGAGAAGCTGGCCGAGTTGTCCGGCATTCCGGATGCCAAGGTGTTCTTCGCCAACTCGGGCACCGAAGCCAATGACGCCGCGATGATGATGGCGACGACTAACCGCGGCTCGAACCAGGTCCTCGCCATGCGCAACAGCTACCACGGGCGTTCCTTCGCTGCGGTGTCGCTTACCGGCAACCGATCCTGGTCACCGACGTCAATGTCGCCGCTCAATGTCACCTACATCCACGGGGGCTACAAGCTGCGCAGCCCGTTTGGGCACCTTCCCGACGATGAATTCATCGCTGCTTGCGTCGCCGACCTCAGGGACATGCTCGATGTTGCAACTTCTGGGCAAGTAGCAGCGTTGATCGCCGAGCCAATCCAGGGTGTTGGCGGCTTCGTGACCCCGCCGGACGGCTTCTTCGGGGCCCTCAAAGAGGTGCTCGACGAGACCGGCATCTTGTACATCTCAGACGAGGTGCAAACAGGATGGGGCAGAACCGGCGAGAACTTCTGGGGATACCAGGCGCACGACCTCACGCCGGACCTGATCACCTTCGCCAAGGGCATCGCCAACGGGATGACGATGGGCGGGGTCATCGGCCGAGCTGACGTCATCGACAGCATCGCGGCAAACTCTATTTCGACCTTCGGTGGTAATCCGTTGTCCACAGCGGCCGCTCTAGCCACCCTCGACTACGTGGAGCGACACGACGTCCAGACGAACGCCTACAAGGTGGGCAACCGACTGCGTACCGGCCTTGACCATTTGGCAGAAGAGCACGCCATCGTCGGCGAGGTCCGCGGCAAGGGTCTGATGGTCGGCGTTGAGTTGGTGCAGCCCGGCGGCATCGAACCCAACGCCGCGGCGGCGTCCTCGATTCTCGAAGCTGCCCGTGAGCGTGGCCTTCTTGTCGGGAAGGGTGGCCTCCACGGCAACGCACTTCGCATCGCCCCGCCGCTGACCCTCACCGAGTCCGAAGCTGACGAGGGGCTCGCCATTCTCACCGAGGCCATAGCTGCTGCAGCGGTCGATGCACCTTGACGGCGCCCCGCCATTGGCTCGAACCGTCCCAGTGCGGCTCCGAACAGTCACGGATGTCATCGCGCGACAACGCGTCCGCTATGGATTCCCAGACGTTGACAGGCTCAACCCTTCGTCTGGTTACTTCGCGGTCCTGGTTGGCGTTGCAGTTGGCGGCGCCGTTGCGGTGCTGGCGTCTATCGGCTACGAGCACATGCTGGACAGCCTGAACCTGTACGAGTGGCAGCGCTTGGGTCATCCCAGCCCGCGCACGGTTCCATTTGTGGTAGGCCTGGTCGTCGTGATTGCCGCCGCCAGCACATCTGGATTGTGGGTAGCACGCTTCATCCGCCACCAAGCTTGAACGGGCGCTTATCCCTGGGATGGAGCGAACGCCAGCTGGCTGCCGATCGGCTCATCGACGTGAGGAGGGATCCCTTTCTCTTGTTCGGCCGGCGGTTTCGAGGGATGGAAGAGCACCCGGGGCATTTGGCCCTAGATTCTGATCGACGACCGTACGACTGTGAAGCAGTAACGAGCCAACCACCCCAACTAAGGAGCCCTTGATGAGTGCCACCGCGCTCGAGGATCTGAATCTTGCCCACATCGCCAAGCAGCAATTCGACGCAGCAGTTCCTTTCACCTCTGACCTAGCGGGTTGGAGAGGCGTCGCGGAATGGATCTTCAAGCCGGAGAAGATCACCAAGGTCAACCTGCCGGTCGTGATGGACGACGGCTACGTCCACACGTTCCTCGGCTACCGGGTTCTGCACGACACCCTCCGTGGGCCGGGGAAGGGGGGGTTCCGCTTCCATCCGATGGTCGATGAGGACGAAGTAACCGCTTTGGCGACCTGGATGACGTGGAAGTGCGCTATCACTGATATCCCGTTCGGAGGCGCCAAGGGCGGCGTCGAATGTGACCCCCACGCGCTATCAGCGGGGGAGAAGGAGCGGATTACCCGGCGCTATATCGCGGCGCTGGGCGATGCCATCGGTCCCCATAGCGACGTGCCTGCTCCAGACCTCTACACCAGCGAGCAGACGATGGCGTGGGCGTATGACACCTACTCCATGATGCACGTCGGAGCCAACAATCTCGGCGTCGTTACCGGCAAGCCGCTCGACGTTGGCGGGTCGGAGGGCAGGGCAACGGCCACCGCCCAGGGTTTGCTGTTCGTGATCGAGCGCATGGTCGAGATGGGCGCCATACCGGCGCTGTCGACGCTGGAGGGAGCCGAGGTAGCGATTCAGGGCTTCGGCAACGCCGGGCGCAACGCCGCCAAGCTGTTCCGGGCCGTGGGAGCAGAGATCGTCGCGGTATCTGACACCAAGGGCGGCGTCTACGATCCAGCCGGTCTGGATTTGGTCCGCGTTGAGCAACACAAGGACGAGACGGGCTCGGTGGTTGACGTGAGTGGAACCAAGGAGCTCGATCCTCTTGAGGTCCTTGAGATACCATGCGACATCCTCATCCCCGCTGCCATGGAGAGCCAGATCACGGCTGCCAATGCGAACCGCGTACAGGCGAAGGTGATCGTCGAAGCAGCCAACGGTCCGATTAGCCCGCCGGCAGACGCGATCCTGTGTGACAAAGGGATTCCGGTTGTTCCCGACGTGCTTTCGGCGTCCGGCGGAGTTGTTGTTTCCTATTTCGAGTGGGTGCAGAACCTCGCCAACGAACACTGGCCGGCTCTCCAGGTCCACGAGCGCCTGCGTGAGAAGATGTACCACGCAACGGACGCTGTCGTCACGAAACGGGCTGCCCTCATCGACAATCTTGAGCACTACCAGGAGCAATGGTCGAAGGTGCAACCAGACTCGCCGGCTCCGGAGCGTCCAACACTGAGAACCGCCGCCCACGTGGTCGCGCTCGAGAAGTGCCGTCAGACCGCCAACCATCGAGGCATCTGGCCGTAAGCAACCACGCATCGAGGCAAGGAGTCACCGAGAAACGGCGTTGGAGCATCTAGGCTTCCGCCGACAATCCAGTGAATCGAGGTGGCTTGATGGAGTTCAACAACTTGTCGACCGGTCAGAAGGTCGGCTTGGCGTCCGGAGTGGTTCTTCTGTTCAATCTCTTCTTGCCGTGGTACGGGAGAGGTTCATTCAGCGCTAACGCGTTCGAGGATCCGGCCGGCTTTCTAGCCTTCGGGGGATCGTTCCTGGCCATCGCCGGGGCCGTCATCCTCTTCCTCAAGGCTTCTGGAAGGGCAGACGCCTCGCGCGGAACGCTGGCTGCCGAGCAGATGGCGGCGCTGGTGGCGGCGATCGGGACAGTTCTCATTCTTCTGCAGTGGCTAACCGAGAACGACATCACCAAATTCGGTCTCTACTTGGGCCTCCTCGGAGCAGTTGGTGTGACGTACGGTGCCTACATGGTCATGAAGGACAAGGGCCTGTCGATTCCCGACATGGATGATCTGAAGTCGATGGGCAGCGACGACGACGGTTCACCCAGCTAGCTGGACCTGAGCAACAAGAGAACGCGGCCCATGCGGGCCGCGTTCTCTTGTTGGGGGCGACCGTCTACTAGCGTTCGATTGGCGAAGGAGGAGCCAATGCGAACGCTGATCAAGAACGGCACCGTTATCTCGGCTACGGACAGCCAGACAGCTGATGTGCTCGTCGATGGTGAGACCATTGTTGGGATCGCGGCATCGGGACAACACGACTGGGAGGCGGGGGCAGACGAGACCATCGATGCCTCAGGCAAATACGTGATCCCAGGGGCCATCGATGTCCACACCCACTTCGAGCTGCCGTTCGGCGGGACCTTCGTGTCCGACAGCTTTGAGAGCGGGACGAAGGCTGCCGCCCACGGCGGCACCACGACGGTCGTGGACTTCGCAGTGCAGGTCAAAGGGGAAACTCTGCGCGAGGGCTTCGACACTTGGATGGCCAAGGCGGATGGCAACTGCGCCATCGACTACGGCTTCCACATGATCGTCGGTGACGTCAACGATGAATCGCTCAAGGAGATGGAGGGATTGGCTGCCGACGGCGTGACCAGCTTCAAGCTGTTCATGGCCTATCCCGGCGTTCTGTACTCGGACGACGGCGAGATCTTCAGGGCGATGCAGCAGGCAGCCAAGGATGGGACAACCATCATGATGCACGCCGAGAACGGCATCGCGATCGACGTGCTGCGCGAACAGGCGGTCGCTCGCAGCGAGACCGACCCCAAGTACCACACGATCACCAGGCCTCCGACCACCGAGTCTGAGGCTGTGCACCGCGCCCTCACACTCGCCGAGCTTGCTGGCTGCCCTATCTACATCGTTCACATGTCCGCTAAGGAAGGCGTGATGGAGCTGACGCAAGCCCGCGATAGAGGCGTAAACGCGTTCGGTGAGACCTGTCCTCACTACCTGCACTTATCGGTCGAGGACGACATCGACGTTCCGGGGTTCGAGGGCGCCAAGTACGTGTGCTCGACGCCCATCCGATTCAAGTCCGAGGGCCATCAGGAATACCTATGGAACGCCTTGACCCGTAGAGATCTCCAGATCGTCTCCAC
>JAZFSG010000113.1:0-26600 GCA_036446035.1 Acidimicrobiia bacterium
GTCAACCCCGGGCGGGTGGGTGTTGGGCATCGCCAGCACGGTTGTGATGCCGCCGGCGAGGGCTGCCCCGGTACCGGACGCCCAATCCTCCTTGTGCTCGCCGCCTGGTTGGCGCAGGTGGACGTGAACATCAACGAGTCCGGGGAGCCGTATCACAAAAAAGAAACCCCCAATGGGGGCTGGTGGCTGGTTGCGGATGGATATCCGCCGTCTCTTGTCGCGGGAGCTGTCATCGAAGGCAGCGGAAGTGTGGCCAGTCGAGACCCAAGAGTCAAGCTCTGTGGACTATCAAGACCTCGCCTCCGGATGCCGATACCTCTGGTAGGCGTCACATGGAGCGACCAATGACAGCGTTACTTGCCTGCTTGCAGTGTCACGACAACATGCGCGCGGCCGGAGGCGGCATGTGTCCTGACTGCATTGACCAGCTTGAAGGGGCCAGTGCGCCCCACGAGCACTGCGTCAGGTGTGGCCTTGGGTGGCGGCCGGTGGACGACCACGGCTGGTGCAACACCTGCTTAGGGGCCTGATACCAAGACAACCGATCGACGCAGACACCGTCAGGCGAACGCGTCGAGGAGAAGCATGCGAACAGGTGTGGTATCGGTCGGGTTCCTCTTGGCCGCGGCAGCGTGTGGAGGCAGCGGCGGCACCACCTCGACACCCTCCACATCACCTCAGGCCACCAGCGCCGTCACGGCGACCAGCGCTCCGGTTGTAACCGAGGTGCCGCCCGACACGACGACGACCATTCCATCACTCGACACGGTGGTGAGGGCCGACCTCCCGGCGGCGGATGCCTACTTCGATTTCATCGAGTTCACCGACGACTCCGGGGCGATAACCGTCACCGCACCTGAGGCGTGGACCGATGTCAATGGTGTCTCCTGGGACTTCAACGATCTGACGGCCATCGGACCCGCTCTTAGCGTCGCGCCCGACCTCGAGGCCTGGATCAGCGGCTGGGGAACTCCCGGCTTCTTCATCGCGGCATCGACCGAACTCGGGATCACTCCGGTAGAACTGCTGGCCGATGAGGACTTCTCCGGCGCTTGCGATTACGCAGGGACTGAGGACTACAACGACGGCTTCTATGTCGGCCTCATGGACGTTTGGCAGAACTGCGGGGACGAGGGCAGTAGATTTCTCGTGGTTGCGGCGCAGCCGCCAGATGGCTCCTACATCGTCCTCGTGCAGATCGTCGAAGTCACGGAGGCCGACGTCGGCGCTGCCGACCAGATCCTTCTCTCCTTCTTCGTCGACGGGCCGATAGCGGGCTAGCCGCGGGCCGCTAGTCCAAGCCGATTGGAGGGGCAGTCCCGACGACGCGTTTGCCGCAGAGAGACGCGATGAGTTCGACGATGAGCTCCGCCGTGGTGTTGCCATCATCGAGCGTCGGGTTGACCTCAACGAATTCCGCGGATGTGATGATGTCGGCGTCCGCCAGCATCTCCATCATGAGGTGGGCCTCCCGATAGGTGAGGCCGCCCATGGAGGTCGTCCCGGTTCCCGGCGCCAACGTCGGGTCGATGGCGTCGGTGTCGAAGCTCAGGTGCACGCGCTCGACGCCGTTGGCGGTCGCGGCATCGATGATGTCCTCCATGACGGCAGAGAGGCCGCGTTCGTCGATGGTGCGCATCGTGTGGTAGCTGATGTCGGAATTCCGGATCCGCTCGGCCTCCTCGAGGTCGACATCGCGCAGCCCGACGAGAACTGTGTTGGCGGCGAGGGCCTTGGGGTTGACTCCGCCGACGTTGGCCAGCCGAGGGTCGCCATCTCCCAGGATGGCAGCGACGGGCATCCCGTGGATGTTGCCAGAGGGCGTCGTCTCTGGAGTATTGAAGTCGGCGTGGGCGTCGACCCAGATCAGCCCCTGACGCGGCTCGTGACGAGCGAGGCCCGCCATCGTGCCTATCGCGATCGAGTGATCCCCTCCGAGAACGAGCGGGAACCGGCCGGCGGCTACTGCGTCGTCGACGCAATCGGCAAGCAGCTCGGCGTCTCGGACCACGTCATCGGCATAGTGCAGGTTGGGGCGATCTTCGGATCGAGCAGTGGCCACGGTTCGACAGTCGATGTCACCGAAGTCGGTGACCGTGTAGCCCAGGCTGCGCAATTGAGGCAGCAGCCCTGCGATCCGTATCGCATTGGGGCCCATGGCAACGCCTCGGAGTTGTTGCCCGAGGTCCTGGGGCACTCCGATCACCTGAATTGGGGGTCGAGCACTGAGCACCGCAGGATGCTACCTGGGGCTCAGCTGTACAAGAGGGCTGGTTGCTTAGCCGCGGGGCGTCTGGTCGCTACCTTTCGGCCATGCGCGCAATTGGTCCCTGGATGGTTCGTGCCGTAGGTGCTGTCGTAACGGTGGCTCTGGCTGCCGTCATTGTGCTCGGCCTTTTCGGCCTTGGCTTTTCTGGTGGCGTTGAAGACAGGTTTATCGAGCTTCAGGACCCCGATGCTCCGGTGGCGTTTACAGTTGTCATCACCGACTTCGACGGTTCCTTGGTCACCCTCGAGAGCGGCGAAGGCGACGAGCTTGCAAGGCCAGGCTCGTGGGGGTTGGAGTACCCGGGTGGCTACGGGCAGCTGGGGGAGATCGTCAGCCAGGATGGAGACGCCGTTACCCGCGCGTTCGTACACACCGAGGGTGAGCCGCCTCCTCCTGGAAGTGTTGCCCGTCTTGATTCAGCGAACTGGCGAGGCGATCCGTCCGACATCGGAGTTGTATTCAGCGAGGTGACATACTCAACCGAGCTCGGCGAGTATCCCGCCTGGCTCACCGGATCCCCGACAGACACATGGTTGATCGTCGTGCACGACAGGGCAACCGACCGGGGTGAGGGGCTGCGCCTGATTGGATCCGCCGCCGAGGCAGGTGTGCGTTCGATGCTCATCACCTATCGCAACGATCGCGAGGCGCCGGATGGTCCACGGGGGACGTACCAGTGGGGTCGGACCGAGTGGCGCGACCTCGAGGGTGCCGTCTTCTACGCCAGGGACAACGGCGCAGACCAGGTGGTGCTTGCCGGCTACGGGATGGGCGGCTCCATCGTGCTGTCCTTCCTTGGCGAGTCTGATGATGCCGACCTCGTTGTTGGCGCCATCCTCGACTCCCCCGTGATTGAGCTCGAGTCGACTGCCGCCGCCCACTTGGACAAGTCCAAGCTTGGTGCGGCCTTCGACATGCCGACTGCGATAAACCAGACGGCGCGTCTCATCGCCGGCTGGCGCTTCGACATCGATTGGAGCGATGTCGACTACGGGAAGACGCCCCCCGAGATTCCGATGCTGATCTTCCACGGAGACGATGACACGGAGACTCCCCTCGCCGAGTCTCAGGCATACGCCGCCGCTTGGCCGGGGCTCATCGATCTGGTGGTTAGCGGGGGAGCTGACTACACCGAGTCCTGGAATGTAGACCCCGTCGGCTACGAATCGGCGGTCGCTTCCTTCCTCACCGGCTTGTGAGCGAGCTGTATGAGGCGGTGCGTAGGCTGCGCGCTTCCCGCAACTTCAAAGCCGAGCCGCTGTCGTCAGAACACCTCGAACTGATACTCGAGGCCGCCCGCTGGACCGGGAGCTCGAAGAACAATCAGGACTGGCTGTTCGTCGTAATCGACGATCCCGCCGAGGCAATGCTTCTGGCGTCAGCCGGCAGCTTCACCCGGCCTATCGAGAATGCCGCGGCGACGATCGCTCTCGTCAAGCTCGAAGGCGGTAACGACTTCGATATCGGGAGGGCGGCGCAGAACATCATGCTCGCCGCGAAGGCGCTGGGAATTGGCTCATGCCCGATCACGTTGCACAACACAGAGAGGGCGGCCGAGGTACTTGGCCTCTCCGAGGGCCAGGAGGCCCACTATGCGGTCGCGCTTGGTTATGTCGACGAAGAGGCCGAGGAGGCCGAACGTCGAGAGCGACGGGCCGGTGGCTGGGGCGGCCGCCGCCAAGATGTTACGAAACGACTGGAGACGTGAGATGGGATTCGATCTAGACAATGCCGAGGCATCGATAGCGGTTGTCGGCGCAACTGATAACCTTTCGAAGTACGGCGGACGGATCTATCGCAACCTCAAGGCGAAGGGTTACCGCGTCTTCGCTGTCAACCTCTCACGGGACACCGTAGACGGCGACCCGGCCTACCACTCTTTGAGCGATCTGGACGAGGCGCCATCCATTGTCGACATCGTGGTGCCGCCTCCCGTCACGCTGTCCGTTCTCCGCGAGTGCGAGCAGCTGGGGCTGCGTAACGTCTGGATTCAGCCGGGCGCCGAGAGCGAAGAGGTACTCCAGTTTCTGCGTGACGGTGACTTCGACTATCTCGCCGAGGGACCGTGCATCATGGTCGAGACGCGCGCCCTCAACTAACGAGGAAGCCGCCGAGGTCGTCGTCATCCTCGATGGTGAAGCGACCTTCGCCCGTATAGAACGCACGGCCGCCGACCTCAACGATGACGGCGGTGGCGTCGCCAACGGCCGTCGTGTCGATGACGCGGCCGGTGAACTCGGAGCCAACGATGGATCGGAAGCGGCGGAGCTCTCCCAGCTGAACCGTTCCACGCTCGAACTCGGCTGCAAGTCGAGCCTGGACACCAGATCCGGTCGGGCTGCGGTCGACCTGGGCACCGGCGAACACGCACACGTTCGTCGAGGTGGCGCCGGTGACCCCACCGGTGATGATGGTTCCATACAGGAAGCCCAGGTCGTCGGAGTCCGGATGACGCACATCGGCCGTTGCGTTGACGGCCGCGGTTATGGCAGTGCCTTGGCAGCGAGGTGGGCGACCGGTCGTTCGTCGAGCTTCCATCCTGGGAGACTCGCCAGGGCGTAGAAGGCGCCGCCGTACGTGACATCAACCGTGATGGTGCCCAATCCGGCAACGTCGAGGGCGAGGTCTCGAATCGCAAGGAACGACGGGACAGAGGAATAGCGAGCAGCCCCGGTGATCCCTTCGGTCACGTCAACGGTGATCGTCACCAATCCGGACGGCACCTGGAGCCGAACGGTGGTTTCGGGCTCGGTCGCCTCCACGATGCCGCGGTCCACGGTGAATCGACCAAGGGCGATCGTGGCATGGCCGCACATGGTCGAGTAGCCCTCATTGTGCATGAACAGCACCGCAAGGTCGGCCTCGGGATCGTCCGGTTCCACCGGAATGACCCCGTACATGTCGAAGTGCCCTCTCGGCTCGAGTACGAGAAGTCGGCGTAGGTGATCGAAGTGCTCGGTCACGTATCGACGCTTCTCGAGGAGACTGGCTCCTTCGACGCGGGGATAGCCATCGACGACGATCCGTACCGGCTCGCCGGCGGTGTGCATCTCGACTGTCGATGTGTCGATCACCGCACAACTCTACGGAGGATCGCCGTCGGTTAGCCTCGACGCCGTGACCCCAACTGACGTTCTCGCAGCATGGCATCAGGCGGCAGTTGCCGCTGCCCCGACGGACCTCGAAGTGTGGGATGCCCACACCCATACAGGAGACCATGACCCGGACGGGTTCGTTCTCCACGATGACGTGCTGTTGGGGGCATTAGCTGAGGCGGGACAGGCCGGTGCCGTCGTCATCTCCAACGCCAACCCCGCCGGGTATGTCGAGGCCAACGACAGGATTCTGGCGGAGACCGAGGCAAGTAGCGGTCGGTTGATCCCGTTCTGTCGTGCCGACCCAGGCGACCCCGGCGCCGTCGGCGAGCTGCAGCGCAGCCTCGACAAGGGTCACCGCGGCATCAAGCTCCATCCCCGGGGAGAAGCCTTTTCCATGGCCGATGCTGGTGTCGCCAAGATCGCGGCGCTGGCCGGCGAGCGCGGCGTTCCGATCCTGGTACACGCCGGGAGGGGTATCCCGGCCATGGGCCCTGCCGTTGTTGCTCTCTTGGAGGCGAACCCCGGACTCAACATCGTGCTGGCACACTGCGGCATCAGCGACCTGTCGAGTCTGGGACCTATCGCCGGCGATGTGCCCGGTCTCTTCTTCGATACCTCGTGGTGGGACGTCACCGATCGCTTGGCACTCCATGGCTGGGTGCCCCCAGATCGCATCATCTATGCGTCGGACGCGCCGTACGGCTGGCCCAACCTGTCCTTCATCATGACGCTGCGGTCGGCCCGAACTTCGGGGTATGGAGAGACCCAGCTCCGTGGGCTCTTCGGGGGAACGCTGCTGGCACTGCTGGGGGGCTCGACCCCCGAATACCTGGGTCCGGCGGCGGGCACCCATCGGATCGTTGCCGACCCAGGGCTCATTCGTGCTCACGCCTCGATCCATGGGGCGCTCACGTCTGTGTTCGCCCACGCAGACATGACCGAGCCGCTGTCGCTGGCGCGCCTGGCGTGTGACGTAGCCCCCGGGACACCACACGAAGGGGTCTTTCGTGTGATCGGGACCACCCTCGACGTCATCGCCGCCGCGGAGAACAGAAGGACCGTGCTGGCGCTCCTCATCACGGCTTCGGGCGCCGCACTCACACCCGACATCGACCTGCCGGACCTCACCGACTAGCCAGACCGCCGGTTCCTTCGCTGAGCCACAGCGCCAGCTCGTTGCGGGCCGGGGTATGGAGCGTGCCGTCGCGGACGAACAGTGCCCTATCGGCGACTTCGAGAACCTTGGGGTCGTGACTGGCAACGACGACGCCCGTTCCCTGGTCGGCAACGGCCGCCAGTAGGTCGAGGATGGCGGCGCCGGTAGCCGTGTCGAGTTCGCCGGTTGGCTCGTCTGCAAGCAGGTAGCTGGGGGAGTGCACGAGAGCGCGTGCCACCGCGACGCGCTGCTGCTCTCCGCCGGAGAGCTCATCTGGACGATGCTTCATGCGATGCGCTAGCCCGACGGCCTCGAGGGCAGCTATCACCCGTTTGCGGGCAGCGCCGCGGCCCACGCCGAGCAGCCGTAGCGCGACCTCGACGTTCTCGCCAGCCGACAGCAGAGGCAGGAGCCCGAACGCCTGGAAGATGAACCCGATGCGGGTACGTCGCAGTTCGGCGGCGGCCGTCTCGTCGAGCTGGTCAACCCGCTCGCCGCCGATGTTCACCGTGCCTTCGTCCGGCTTGATCAGCAGCCCCATGATCTGGAGCATCGAGCTCTTTCCCGACCCAGAGGGTCCGAACAGCGCAACCAATTCGCCGGGTTCCACCGTGAGGTCGACCTCGGCGGCGCCGATGGCGCCGCGGGCATAGCGCTTGGAGATCGATCGCAGTTCAATTGCCATCGGTGCCTCGCAATCGGATGCCGTCTTCGGTCATCTCGGCCTCGAGAAAGCCACTGATGCCGGCCTGATCGAGGAGCTCCTTCGGAAGCTGCACCCGCCCGCGCTTGTCGACTGCCAACAGCTCTCTGCCGTCCGCTCGCCGCTCGTTGAGCATGCGGCCGTCTTCAAGATGCACGGTTCTGTCTGCCCTCGTGGCCAGCGCCAGGTCGTGGGTCACCACCATGACGCTGAGGCCGCCCTCGTGGCACATCTGCCTCAGGAGCTCATAGACGCCAAGCGAGTTCTCGGTGTCGAGCTCACCGGTTGGCTCATCGGCGAGAAGCAGCTTCGGGGCAACGGCTAGCGCGATGCACAGCGCCAGCCGCTGTTGCTCGCCGCCGGACAACTGGCTGATTCGGCCGTAGGCGACGTCGCCGAGACCGGTTATCTCGAGCAGCTCACGCGTCCGTCGACGTCTCTTGGTTCCGCTGACTCCGGCAAGCAGCATCGGCAGCTCGACGTTGGCGTGTGCGCTGAGATAGGGCACAAGGTTCCTCGTGAAGTCCTGCCACATGAAGCCAACTGTTCGCCGGAAATGTCGGACGAGCTCAGGGGAGGTGACCTCGGTGAGGTTGGTGCCTGCGACTTCCGCCCTGCCTGCGGACGGCCGATCCATGCCCCCGAGGATCGTCAACAGGCTCGACTTGCCCGCGCCGGATGGCCCGACGACGGCAACGAACTCGCTCTCTTCCATGGTGAAGTCGAGGCCCTGGAGGGCGATGACCTCGAGCCCGCCCTGGCGGTGGATCTTGATGAGATTCTCACACGTCACGATCGACATCAGCGATCCACCTCCCTCAGCACTTCGGCAAGGTCGCGAGAAGAGACTCGTCGCGTCGCCCACAGCACAGAAGTCACGAGCAGGCCGGTGACCACCGCGAGATAGGCGCCCAACACGCCATAGTCCACAACCAACAGCACCTCAGGGATCAGCTCCTCGGCCTCTTCGCCGAGCTGAATGAAGGGAATGAGCAGGCGCATGAGAGCGACACCGCCGGCGACACCGATCAGCGCGCCGAGACCTAAGACGACGAGCTGCTCGACGGCGAAGGTGCCGGCGACCCCGGACCGTCGGAATCCAAGAGCCCGCAGCACGCCCATCTCCTTGGTGCGGCTCCGAACGGCGATGAGCACGTATGAGGTGACTCCAGCCAGTGCCAGCATCACCCCACTGGCGGCACCGACGAAGAGGATGGAAACAAGGCCGATCTGAACAGGCCGCGACGAGAAGGCCGCTTCGACGCCTACTGCCGTCACGACTTCTGGCTCCTCCTCCGTCGCCGACAGCAGCCGGCTCACGACGGCATTCGGATCGCCAGACTTGAACCACAACTCTTGTGGGGCCGCCACCGCCGATCGATCGCCGCTCAGAGACCACGTAGGAGTGAGGTTGAGCCAGTGCAGCAGCACATCGAGATCCGTGATCATGACGCCCTCGGCAGTGGGATCGTCGGCAGTCGGTACGACGCCCACCAGACCAACGAACTCCGCCTGAATCTGCTGGGCCTCTATCCCGACCGTCGTTGCCTCGCCGACCCCAATGCCGCCGAGGGCGGCGCCCTTGGCGTCGAGCAGGATGCGCAGTGTCGCAGGGGGCTTTGTCAGGTGAGGGACAGGGCTGACCCGGGCCGTCGTTGGGGTGTTCCACACCTGCACCGTTCCCTGGCGATTGAGAGGTGAGGCAGCCCGCTCAGACGCCGTCGGCGGTTCTACCCCCTCAGGAAGCCGCGAGTAGTAGGCGTCGACCGCAGTGGAGCCGGGTTGCTCGGGGAGGACCGTCAGGCCGGACCGCGCCTCGAGCTCACCGTCGATCATTTCCCACAGCGGGAGGCTCCCGAAGTCGCCAACGGCCTGCAATTCGTCCATGAGTATCTGTTCCGAGCTGGTTGGCTGAGAGGCACCTCCCGAGACCGGCCGCTCCAACCACATGGACTGGATCACAAGCTGACCTGCCACCTCGGCGCCGGGTGTGTCGTACACGGCCCCTTGCGCCGTAAGCGGGATTTCGTAGGTCGACCATGAATCGTCGTCGATGGCCCCGGAGGCGAACGTCCAAATGCGACCTCTCTCGTCGACCGCCCGCATCACCAATGACAGGTCACGAGGGTCGGTGATTTCGGGATCCTGGTCGGCTAGCGGCAGGGGAACTATGACGGCCTCGAAGGTGATCCCAGTCGCTCCGGCCGGCAGTTCCACCCCAAGGTCGGGCGGTCCGTTCGGGCGCAGCAGGCCGAATGTTTGAGAGGGAGGATCACCGTAGTCGCTGCGCCACGCGACAACGCCGGCGAACGTTTCGGGTCGCACCGCCAGGGTCTCTGACGCCGTGGTCCTGATGGACCCACGCGGAGCTCCCTTGGTGCGATAGACGGCAGCGGACTCGAGGCCATCTTCGGTGGAAATCAGGCCGATCCCTGGGGCGATCAGCCTGCCGTCGGTCCCTGCCGCGAAGGCGGCGCGATCTGTATAGGAGTTGCTCAGGGTTTGGGCGTAGGTGAGGGCGAAGGCTCCGAACCCGGTCGTCAGCCAGATGAGAAGGGCCAACCGGCCGTAGGGAACCGGATTCCTCCCGAGGTGCCAACCCGGCAGGGCCATTGACATGCTCTTCGACCTCGTGAGGAGCCAGCCCAACGCTCGCAGGATGTAGGGAAGGACGCGAAGGAGAACCAACGCGCCGGCGAAGAGGAAGAGCGCGGGCGAGGCGATGGCGAACGGGTCCAGGCCCGGGTCCGCAGTGTCTTCAACGAGGCCCCTTTGGCGCAGCTCGAAGAGAAGGATGCCCGCCAGGATGATGCCGAAGATGTCGATGTAGTACTTCTGCCAGACGGACCGGTGCGTCGGCCGCGCCGCCAGCATCCGCAGCTCCAATACAGAGCGTCGGGCAAAGGGAAGGATGGCGAGGCCCATCGAGAGAAATGCCAATACCGAGCCTGCCAAGACGAAGGGGACGACGGAGCGATCCTCGGCGACCCGCAGCGGTTCCCCGCCGGTGAGGTCGGACATGGGTGGCACCAATCCCGTCAGGGTCACCATGGCCCTGGCAACGAATGGTGCCAGCGCGGCAGCAGCCGCCACGATGACAACCGACTGCGCTAGATGGATCCCAACCGTTTGCCAGGCGCTGGCTCCGCGGGTTCGCAAGAGCGCCAGCTCCGTGCCCTCTCTCTCGACCGTCAGCGCAGCCGTGTAGATGAGGAAGTAGAGAGCGCCGGCAACCACGAGGGCGAGCATCGCCAGGATGGGGGCGCCGAACACGACAGAACGCACATCGAACTCATCGAGCAGTGTCGGAATGGCCGTCGTGGTGATGATGCGGTTGCGTCCGAGTTCGGCCGTAAACGAGACGATGTTGGAGTCGAGACGGTCCACCTCCTCGAGGAGTACCGATTCACGATCGATCTCGAGGGCCCAAGCCTGGGTGCCGTTCATGGGCGCCAGGCCCCGGCTGATGCGCAGCCAGGGGTCGGCGAGCGGATCTGCTGGTGCGCTTGTGAGCCAGCGGTCGAAGGCCTCGGGTGTGACGAAGATGAGGTCGTCGGGTAGCACACCTTGCCACAGCACCGACGTGGCGTCTGTGGGGGACGCGATGCCGACGACGTCGACGATCTCGAATGTTGCCGGCGCGCTGACGAACGGCTTGATGATGGTCTGGTCTCCAGACTGCAGCCCGAGCACTCGGGCAACGTTCGATCCCAGGACCACCTCGAGAGTGCCTGTCGCCGCGTCGCCGAGGGTGCCTTCCGAGAGCGAGATCCGATCTGCGATGTCCGGAGCCGTGAACAGCCGTGTCACCGTGGCCTCAGGCGCCGGCGTCGGATACGGCGGGAAGGGCAACTCCCCGATCGCCTCGATGATCTCGGGCGTTGTGATCTCAGGCGGAAGCGGTGCTCCCGCCAGCCAGCCAAGCAGCACCTCGACCGGATCTACTGAAAGGCCGGCGATGGCGGAGGCATCGGTGACCCAAGTGGTTGCCGTCTCGCGCCAATTCTCAGCCGCTGCCACCTTGTCCACCGGCGTATCGAGCGGGATGAATGCGAGCTCGCGGGACTGGGTCCGTTCTACGGCGTTGGGGAACCAGTCGCTAATGCGCTGGCGGGCGCTATTCACGAGAACGCGATTGTCGGACGCCGCGTTGGGGTTGTACGGCACGTGGTTGGCGGCAGCCCTGACATCGACCTGGGCCGCAGGGGCCTGGCGGAAGGTGAACGTCAGGTCGATGGCGGCAATCGAGGACTCATACAGCGGCACGATGACGAGCAGTGCCGTCACCAAGGTTGCCCCAAGAAAAGACCCAATCAGGATCCCGCGCTTCGCCCATAGGCGTCGCAAGACGAGTCCGGCATAAGTGATCAGGCGCATCGATTTGGAGGCTACCGGCGCCCACTCCCTGCCCACCAAGGAGAGGTATCGTCGCTGACATGCGGTTGGCCATAGGGGTTGGGAGTGCGTTTTTCGGCGCAGCAGCCGCTGGGCTCGGCTTGTGGCTGGGGCAGTTGGCGACGAGCTCGACTCCTGCCGTCGTCACCACCGTTCCGACGGTCGTAGCAGCCCAGGCGGTGCCCATCTCCCTGGGCCCCACTCGGCTGATCCCATTGTCCCTCGAACTTGCCGAGCGGGAGCTGGTGTTCTCCTACGAGTTGGTCGACGAAGCGGCTGCTTCCTTCCCGACCATCTTCGTGAACCCGGACAACGCCGTTGTGGCGCCCGAGACCTGGAGCATGTCAACAGCTACAGGAAGGATCGCGGGAACGACCGCCAATGTAAGGGCGACGACAGCCCGCTTCCCTGTGCCCGAGGGCTTCACGCTCGACCAGGTCGGGAGCATCACCCTCGAGTCCTATCGCATCAGGCTGCCCATCGAGCACATCCTGAGCTTGAGGTGGGATGACACCGCCCCCATCTCCCTCGACGAGGACATCGCCATTGGAGTGCGTCGCGTCATCGCCCAGACGTCGAGCACCCTGGTGCAGCTCACCGTCGAGGCCAACACGGACAGCTTCGCGTCGGCGGGTGGCGGATTCGGAGCGGAATTCGAGGCGGCGCCCCGAGTGACGGGAATCGGTCCGGATTGGACCAATGTGGGGCCCGTGGATGGCGGGGTCCAGCTGACCTATGTTGGCGATGAGCTGTCTGATCCATTCACCGTTGCCGTTGTCTCGCACAACTGGACGCGGGTGGAGCGGCCGTTGGTGATGAGTGTTGGAGGGTTGACGGATGGCTGAGCACGACCCGCTGCAATCGCTGATGCGCTCGCCGCTCGAGGACGAGAGACCGGATCGAGAGCATCAGAGCGGCCTTCCGATGATGCTGGGCAGCGTCGTTATCGGCGGCCTGCTGGTCCTCGGTGGGTACCTGGCCGTTGCGGACGACGAGCCTGCCCCCACCGCCGTCCCCACAACCCCTCCGGCCACAACCACCACCACCCCGGCGGGAGCCGTCGGCTTTCCGCCCGGTTACGTGCAGGTCAATGATCGGGTCGCGGTGAGGGCCGAGCGCGTGCTGATCCGTGACCCGATCGTGTTCGTTTCGTTGAGCCAGGCGGTCCTGGCCGGACTCGATGCAGAGGAGACCGCTGGGTTCGGCGCCGGCGACTGGACGTTGCGGGCTGCCGGCTCGGAATTCCCGATGCTGGCCGAGTTCCGGAACGTCGGGGCCCCGGGGACTTTCACCGTTGCCTTCGACGCGGCGGGCGTCGCCGCCAGATCTCTCGAGGACATCGTCCTAACTGGCGAGGGAATCCTGCAGGGAGGGAGCGACGAGATCTTCACCCTCGATGTCCCCGACGGGCTGCCGCTGCTGTTGGCGCCGGCGTCGATAGAGGTCGGCCTCGGCGACGGCATCGTTCTCGTGGTGGACGAGATCTCATTGACCGAAGATGGCGGCCAAATCTCGTGGAGCCTCGAGGGGAGTTCTCCGGGCGGGGCGGTAGTGAACGCCTTCGTGGAACTCCTGGTACGGGATGGCGTTGACCCGGCCGCCTTCATGCCGCCCAGTGATCCTGCGGACTTTCTTGCGTTCTTTGGGTCGACCGGAGCGCTGCCATCACCAACCCGTGGCGGGGTGATTGGGCTGGGGGCTCCCGTTGTCGATACCTCGCTGCTGGCAGACTTCGCTTACGGTGGGCCCGAGGACGTGACCGGAGTCCTTATCCAATGGGCCATCGACTGGCTTTCATTCACCTCCGCCGATGCCGTCGTGCCGCTTGCCGGAGTCACGACCATCGTCGTCAATTCATAGGAGACAGATAACCTCTGGCGATGACACGGCGCACATTGACACTGGTCGGGCTCGTTGCTGTTGCCATGACGGCCGCGGCGCCGGCTTCTGCGCACGGCATCGGTGGCCGTTCCGATCTGCCGGTGCCGGTTTCGTACTTCATCGTCGGAGCGGCAGTTGTACTCGCGCTCTCGTTCGCGGCTCTCGCCGTTCTGTGGCCGGAACCTCGGCTGCAGGTCCCGTCGACAGGCCGCGTTCTCGGTAGTTGGGGCCGCTGGCCGTTGGCGGTGCTTGCCGTTATCGGGATCATGGGCCTTGCTCTCACCATCGGTGCCGGGATCATCGGCGAGGACCGTCGGACAAACGCGGCTCCGGTGCTGCTGTGGGTGTATTTCATCCTGGTTGTCCCATTCGCCGGCGCCGTCGTCGGCGATCTCTACAGACACCTCAACCCGTGGCGAACGATGGCCGGGGACCGTGAGCGCCCGGCCTTTCCCGGCGTTACCCCTCTCGGGGTGTGGCCGGCGACCGTGGTGTTCGTGGCCTTCACATGGCTCGAGCTGGTGCATACCGATTCGGCCAACCCGATCGTCATCGGCACCGCCGCCCTCCTCTACTCGCTCTACCTCGGTGCCGCAGTGGTTCTCACCGACAAGGACGGTGCGTTCGGCTCGTTCGATGCCTTCACTCCGTACAACGCCTACATCGGCGCCATCGCTCCGCTCGAGATCGATCACAGTGGCGACTGGAGATGGCATGGCTGGCTGCGTCGACTCCCGCAGATTCCGGTAGGTCGGGGGATGCCGGTGTTCGTCGCCGCGATGATCGGGACGGTGACCTACGACGGGCTGAGCGCGACCGAGTGGTGGGGTGACACCTGGGGTGACACCGCTCGCGAGGAGTGGTTCGGAACACTGGCTCTGATCTCAGCTGTCGCTGTCATCTATGCCGCATTCTGGCTGGCATCGTGGGGAGCCGCTCGAGCAGGAGGCAGCCTGTCGGCGTCGCAGGTCGCCTCCTCCTTCGCTCACACTTTGGTGCCCATCGCTCTCGCCTATGCCGTCGCTCACTACTTCACGCTGATCATCTTCGAGGGTCAGCTGATTACCGCGGTCGCCAGCGATCCGCTTGGGCTTGGTAGCGATTTCTTTGGGACGGCTGCGAACCGCATCAACTTCTGGCTCAGTCCGACATCGATCTGGTACGTGCAACTGACCGCGATCCTTGGTGGTCACGTCGCGGCGATCGTCCTTGCTCACGACAGGGCATTGGCCGACTTCCCCAAGGATCGAGCCGTGCGCAGCCAGTACGCCATGCTTGGCCTGATGGTGGCGTTGACCGGTCTTGGCCTCGCTCTGTTGGCGGCGGGCTAGTGCTGGCTCACCAGGCTGGATGGGACGAGCTTCTGATCTTCCTAGTCCCGGTGCTTGCAGTGCTCTACCTACTGCGGTGGGCAGAGAGGCGCTCTAGATCAGTTGATGTCCCCGAGGTAGACCCCGGTGGAGACACCGGCAGCGATATCGGGCAGCAGAGTGGCGAGGGCACCGGGGAAGACGCGGATCGCGCCTAGGTCTTCGATTCCGACCCACGCCACTTCCATCTGAAAGTCGTCGGCTCTGTGGCCAGCACCGAGTGAGCCCCCGGTAACGGTGCAGCGGAACATCAACTCCAGCGCATGCTCGTTGTGAAGCCGCTCTGACACCTCAGCCAGCTCGTGATGGGCGCCGATGTAGTCGCGAACGAGCAACAGCTCGCCGACCTCAACCTCGAGGCCGGTCTCCTCGAGTACCTCGCGACGCACCGTTGCCTGCAGTGCTTCGCCGTGGCGCTGTCCACCGCCTGGCAACAGCCAGAACTCCTCCTTCTCCATTGCCGACTCGTGGTTGCGGGTCAGCAGCACGCGGCCGTCTTCGATGACTACGGCCTTGCCCGAGGGTCTGATGGTTGACACGACGGGAGCGTACCCACGCTCAATGCCGGGTGGCAGCGTGCCGACAACTCTGAGGTGACTAGTTCCCTCCTCGATCGGCCGCGCCTTGAGGCGATAGTCAGTGGGCGACGCATCACGGCGGAGGGTGTCGCTTCTTTGGCCGTGGCTTTCGCCATGTGGCGTCTCGCCCGCACCTACGGCGGCGTAGACATTCGCGACGCCGTGGCAGCCCTTGCGCCAATGTTGGCGGCGATTCCGGCTGCGGCCATAGGCCTTTCGACACTCAACAGACGCGCCGGCCTCGTGGTCGCCGCCATTGGCCTCGGGATCGCGCTTAGCGCGGCGACAGCCTCGTACCGCGCCGACATGGTGGCCCCTGTGCTGGCCTACTCGGCGATGGTTATCACCGGTCTGGCGACGGTCGCCATCTGGCGCCGTCCCTGGGGCCCGAAAGCGATAGCGGCGATCGCCCTCGTGGTGGGTGTCCGTGTCTGGTGGGTTGGGCTGGAAGTGTGGTACGGAAGCTCATTGAGCGCTTCGTCCGTCGATCGCTGGATGGCGCTGCCCTGGCACAACCAGTCTGGCGTGCTGATGGCCGCCGTCGCCGTTGCCTTCGGCGTTGCCGCGACTGGCGAAGGGTGGCGCCTCGCCTTCGGGGCCATGTCCGGCTTGGCCGCAGCTGCCGTCGTGCTCTCCGGGTCACGTGGCAGCCTCATCGCTCTCGGCATCGGAATCGTCGCGGCGATCGTGGCGCAACCCCGGAGCTGGCGGCAGTGGGCGCTCATCGGCGCAGCTTCCGTCATGGCGCTCGCCGTGCTCACGCACCTTCCCGGCGCCGCCATGTCGGAAGGCGGAGACTCGCAGGCTGCCGTGGAGTCGTCTTCCGCCAGGGTCGCTCACTGGAAAGCAGCCGCCGCGATGTTCGTCGACAGCCCGCTCACCGGCAGCGGTGTCGGCTCGTATCGTCTGGCATCGGCGCGTTGGGCCGACGGCGCGGTCAACCCATCGTCGCATGCGCACAACGAATACATCGAGTTCTTCGCCGAAGGCGGTGTGACATTGGGTGTCCCCTTCGCTCTTGCTCTGATCGCTATCGCTATCGCCGCCATCACGGCGTTGCGGCGTCCCCAGGCCGGTCTGCGGTCGCGGGTCGTGGTAGGCGCCGCCGCGGTTTGGCTAACCCTGGCGGTCCATGCCGGTGCCGATTTCGACTGGTTGTTCCCCATTCTGGCGATGGCTTTCGCCATCGCGGCCGGGGTAGTAGTTGGCTCCGGGGAGCCGCGCCAGGGCCCCCGCTGGATGGTGGTCCCGGTTGCCGCTCTATTGGTCATCGGGCTTGGCGCCGGATACCTCGAGGGCCGGCCCGGCATCGGCGGCGTGGTGCACCCCGCCTGGAACCTCGGCGGGGCGTCATCGATCGCCGAGCGGGCCATTGACGCCGGCGACTATGAACGAGCCCACAGCATCATCGACCGTGCCGAGGCTTGGAATCCCGGTGATCCCGGTCTGCGGATGCTCGATGCCGTTGTTGGCCTCAGGACCGGGACCGGAGATGCAGGTGATGTGGTGATCGCCGCCGAACGAGCCGGATTCAGGGTTCGCCTCGACGCCGCCACTCAGTTGTCGGCGGCGGGCCACTTCGAGGAGGCTCAGGGTGTCGTGGCGAGGACCATCGAGCGCTTCGACGACTACCCGGGGTGGAACCTAGGCGGTGCCGCGGCAGTTGCCTATCGCCTACACGTCGACCTGGCCGGTCGCATCGATGGATGCGAGGGGGCACGGTTGGCGGCCGACGAGGCGACGTCTTCCCCGTTGGCGATGGCGATGGGAACCGAGAGCTACACCGCTCAAGCAGCGTTTCTCTGCGGTCAGTAGGCACCGTCCCGGCCGAGGACGGCGCGGGCCGTTCGCAGGGCGATGGCCATGTCGAGGCCGACGGACCAGTTCTCGATGTAGAAGATGTCGAGCCTGGCGGCCTCATCGAAATCGACGTTGGACCGGCCGGACACTTGCCAGAGGCCGGTGATACCGGGGCGCACCCGAAGACGACGCAGATGCCAGTCCTCGTAACGGGCGACTTCGGCAGGGAGCGGTGGCCTTGGTCCAACGAGTGACATGTCTCCTCGCAAGACGTTCCATAGCTGTGGGAGCTCGTCGATCGACCACTTCCGCAGAGTCTTACCGACGGCGGTGACCCTCGGGTCCCGCCTGATCTTGAAGAAGTGATGCCCTGCCTCGTTCAACTGCACGACTTCACCCAGGCGGTCCTCGGCGCCATTCGTCATCGTCCGGAACTTCAGGATCGTGAACGGTCGCTGATCCTTCCCGATCCGACGTTGTCTGAAGATGGTCGGTCCCGCTGAGTCGAAGCGCACGGTCATGGCAGCGATAATCATCACCGGCCACGTGATAGCCATGAGCAGCAGCGCGCCGACGACGTCGAGGGCTCTCTTGGCGAAGGCGCGGAAGCCCTCGATCCGAATCTGCTTCACCTGGAGGAGGGGCACGTTGCCAATCGATTCGACCGTCAAGCGACGAGTTACCACCTCGAAGAGCGATGGTGCGATCGCCAGGTCGATGTCGGAGCCTTCGAGCCCAACGGCCAGCCGTCGCAAGGTTCCCGGTTCGACCGCCGACGGTGCCACAACGACCAACCCTGCGCCGTGGTGGTGGGCGACCGCAACGGCGTCCTCTTGGATCGGCCCGATCACCGAGAGGTCGCCTAGGACCTTCCAGCCAATGGGATGGCGGTCGTCGAGGAATCCGGCTACCTCGTAGCCCGATTCACCGTCTTGGCGCATGGCATCGGCCACCGCGATGGACTCCTCGTTGACTCCGACGATGAGCGTCCGCTGCACGCCTTCGCCGCGGCTCCAGCTGCGTCGAAGAGATGCGCGGGTCACCGTCCGCGCGATGACGCCGCCGACAACGACACAGAGGAAGAGGATCAGGGCGTAGACCCGGGACAATTGGAGATTGGCGGCGAAGGAGAGGAAGCCAAGGGCGATCATCGACATAGACGCCCCGCTGAGAAAGCGGCGAATCCCGGCGACTCCTGAAGCGAGGTGATATGGCGAATAGGCACCGGCTGCGTAGAGAACCGTCAGCCACAGGGGAATGACGCCGATGGCCGTTGGGATCTCGTTGTTGAGCGGTTCGAGCACGCCAGATGAGCCGACTGCAGTTCGCAGCCAGTAGGCAACCAGGCTGGCACCTGCGACAACGAGGGCGTCGGCGATCAAGAGGCGACGGGCCACGACGCGGCGGCGGAGCACCGGTGTTACCAGTGGAGCTGGCCTTACGGCCTGGATTGCTTGCACCTCCGAGTTATCGGCTTCTTTGGCCACCCCTTGAAGCCCTCAGAAGCCTTCAAGTCAGGGCCGTAATGGGCCGTTGAAGGTATGTGACTAGTCCCTCCCTAGATCGCGTCGACAACGCCCGTGCCGTCTTCGGTGGAGGCACCCAGGCCCTCGTTCGCATCGCCGGCCTTGCCAGCGTCGGCATAACGGCTCCGTTGCTAGTTCGGCACCTGGGGCCAGCTTCCTACGGTCGCTTCGCCGTCGCGCTAACTGTGGCGTTCGTGGTGGCAACCGTTGCCGACCTTGGCCTGCCCCTTCTCGTTTCGCGCGACTGGCAGCGACTGGATGACGCTTCTCGCGGGAACTGGCTGGGCCAATACTGGTCGCTGCGGGTGTGGTCGAGCGCGATTGCCCTGTTGCTCGCCGTTGCCGTGGTACTTGGGCTCCAGGTCGATGGTGAGATGCAAAGGGCGCTGGTAGTCGCCCTGTTCGGGGTGCCGGTCGTCTTGTTGCTGAACTCGTTCGGCGCCCTCTTTCTAGCCAGCTTCGACCCGTGGCCGGGTGTTTGGAGCGAGGTCATGTCGAGGCTGACCTGGATGGGAGGATTGATCATCGCCATCGGACGCGACGCCTCAATGGTGGGGACGCTTTCGGTGCTGGTCGCCTCCCAGGCCGTTGGTCTTGGGTTCATGCTCCTTCCTGCTCTGCGCCGCGGCCTCTTTCCGAAGCCCCGGCTGGGGCTGCTCAGTAGAGACATGGCGCGCCGGGCGGCACCCCTCGCCTTGATCCCGGTGCTCGGCGTCGTCTATGCCCGAGCGGACACGCTGGTCATGGCTGCCTTGACGACCGATGCCGAGACGGGCGTCTATGGGGCGTTGTGGAAGCTGGTCGAGGTCCTGATCAGTTTGGCAGTCATCGGAGCGGGCCTGCTGCTCCCATTGCTGAGCAGAACAGAAGATCAAGGGCAGCGCCGCACCCACTATGTGCGAGCGACTCGCCTCCTGATGACGGTCTTGATCCCAGCTGCGGTCGTCGTGGCGATCTCGTCGCATGACATCCTCGACTGGTTCGGCGGCACGGGCTTCTTCGTTGGCGTCGACAGCCCTTGGGGTGTCGCCAGCCCGAGCGTGGCGCTTGTCGTGCTGATGGCGGCAACAGTCCTCATGGGCTTCGGCGTCGTCAACGCGTCGGTCATGGTGGCGACACACAGACAGCGGGCGCTTCTTCGACAGTCCGTTTTGGTGGCGGTCCTCAACCTCGCGGCGGCGTGGTACCTGATAGGCAGGGTCTCGTTCCTCGGGGCGGCGCTGGCTGTCCTGGCGACCGAGACCTTCTCGATTGTCCATTCGATGTTCATAGTGAGGCGTGTCATCGGTCGTCTGCCACTCGCGGAGGTGCTGACGTGGCCACTGGCCATCGGCGCCTTGGTCCTGGTGATGATGCTGGCCGCCAGCGGCCTCCCTGCTGTGCCTCGGCTCCTCATTGGCATTGCTGCAGCCACTGTTGGCGCGGTCCTGAGCCCGTCTCGGGTGGATGTGGTCGATGCGCTGCGGTCTCGCGAAGCGGTTGGGACTGCATCGTGAAGAGGGTTGTGATCGTCACCGTGACCTATGGCGACCGTCGCTCCGAGTTGGCCGCCATGCTCGATGCGGTCGACAGGCTCGCCGGTGGCGACGCCATCGTCGCAACGGTTGTCGTCGACAACGGTGCCGCCGCCGCGACCAGGTCGATGCTGGCCGGGCGTGAGGTCGAGGTCGTGTCGCTTGGCTCCAATCGCGGCTCTGCCATCGGATTCGGAGCGGGAATCGCTCGCGGTCTCGAGATCGATGCCGACTACATGTGGCTGCTGGACGATGACAACTGCCCCGAACCGTCCGCGCTTACCGAGCTGCTGGCCGCCGCTGAGACCTACGGCGCGTCGAGTGCTTTCCAGTGCATGCGACCGAGTTATGAGCCGTTGCGGCGCTTGGCGGCAGGGACGCATCCCCAGGACGTGTTCGGACATCCCAACGGCTTCCTTGGAGAGTCGCTCCGCCATCGCCTCGGGGCTGCCAGAAGGCTGCCTCGCCAGACCGACGATGCGCCCCAGATGCCGTGGGCGATGTTCGGAGGATTCTTCGCCCCGGTCGAAGCCTTCGCTGCCGCAGGGGAGCCGCGCCGCGACTACGTCATCTACGCCGATGACAGCGAGTACACCCATCGCATCTCTGCAGCGGGGTGGCGTCTTCGTTTGCTGCCGAAGGCGGTCGTCGAGGATGTGGATGAGGCCTGGTGGGAGGTTGCAGGCGAGCGCCGCGGGGTCACCTCGGCCGTGACGCCACGGGTGCAGCTGGCGGAGGAACGGCGGCGTATGTACTACACGGTCCGCAACAGCGTTCACTTCGAGAGAAGCCAGCGGGTCACCAATCGTTTCGAGTACGCGGTCAACATGGTCGCCAAACACCTCGTCATGACGGTGGTTTGCTGTCTATCTGCCGCCAAGACGCGCCGTCTCACCCCGCTGCGCAACCTGGTGGTGTACCTGCGGGCGTCCTGGCACGGCTTCGCTGGCCGCTTGGGCATTCTGCCGCTCGATGCCGGAGTCGACGCCCAGCTGAGCCCGTTGCCGGCTGGGCCGGCAGATCCCTCGGTGGCAGTCGTCACCGTGACCTACGGAGATCGCGGGTCCTACCTCATGGAGGTGTTGGCGGCACTGCAGAGCATCGACGATGCCGACCGTATCGAGGCCATCATCGTCGTCGACAACGGCGCCTCCGCCGACACCCGAAGGCTGTTGGCCGCCCACACAGACGACAGGGTGGCTGTTGTCGAGAGGCCGGAGAACTCCGGTTCCGCTGAGGGATACGCCGCCGGCATTGCTCGCGCCACCACCGAAGACGTCGATTTCGTGTGGCTGCTCGACGACGACAATCGGCCCGAGCAGCGGGCGCTGGCAGAACTGGTCAACCATGCGGTTCGCAAGGACGGCGATGTGGCGCTGCAGAGCCTGCGCCCCTCTTACGATCGGGTGGCGAGGTTCGCCTCGAGTGGCGGTGGCATGCCTGTCTACGAAGCGCCCGACACCTTCGGCTCATACCTGCGGCGCTTGCTCGGCCGCCTCGGCTTGTCAACGAGGCGAGGCGGATCGCGGGAGCTCCCCTTCGCAACCTTCGGTGGCTTCTTCGCATCGCGAGCCGCGTTCATGGCTGCGGGACTGCCGCGGGCCGATTTCGTGATGTACGCCGACGACACCGAGTACACCCATCGCTTCCCGAAGAACGGGACTCCGATACATCTGGTACCGGAGAGCGTCGTGATCGATATCGACACGGCATGGTGGCGGGCTCGTGAGGGCTCCGTCTCGCCGATCCCTCATCTGTCGGTGAAGGAACCCGAGGACCTGCGCCGGATGTACTACACCATTCGCAACAGCGTCTACTTCGAATCGACCGAGCGCGTCTCGAATCGACTTCGCTACCGGATGATCCTCGCTTCGAAGCACGTTGCGCTTGGCTCCATGACGCTCCTGGCGTGCGTCCGCCATCGCACTCTGCAGCCCTTCAGGGCGTTTAGGACATACCTACAGGCGACCGCCGACGGACTCGCCGGGCGGCTCGGCCAGTGGAACTCGGCCGAGGAGCGCCTCTCGTGAGGGTCGCCATCGCCCACGACTACCTCACACAGCGCGGCGGCGCCGAGCGCGTCGTGCTGACGATGGCCGAAGCGTTTCCGGAGGCTCCGATATACACCTCGTTGTTCGAACCAGCAGGCACCTACCCGGAGTTCGCCGACCTCGATGTCAGAACGTCTTCGCTGAATCGGATCGGCGTGCTGCGTCGCCATCACAGGTATGCGTTGCCGTTCCTCGCCAGGTCCTTCGGATCAACGGTTATCGACGCCGATGTTGTCATCGCCAGTTCCAGTGGGTGGGCTCACGGGGTTACGGCTCCTGGGGCCAAGAAGCTGGTGTACTGCCACTCGCCGGCGCGATGGCTCTATCTGAGAGACGACTACGGCACGTCGGCGGCGCGCCGTGCTGCGATGAGGCTGTTCCGCAGCCCGTTGCTGCGCTGGGACCAAGCCGCCGCAGCCAGCGCCGACAGCTACCTGGCCAACTCATCCGTTGTACAGGAGCGGATCGCACAGGTCTACGGAATCCACTCCGAGGTCTTGCATCCGCCTCATGTTGTCAACGTCGATGGCCGCCACAGCCCCATGGCGCAGACGGAGCCGGGGTTCTTTCTCGTCGTGTCCCGGCTTATGGGCTACAAGAACGTGGACGCGGTGATCGCAGCCATGAGTGAGCTTCCGGCACACCGGCTCATCGTCGTCGGTGAGGGGCCGCAGCGAGACTCGCTGGTGGCGGCCGCCCCCGACAATGTTGGTTTCGTCCGGAATGTTGACGACGCCCGCCTGCGGTGGCTCTACGCCAATTGCTTGGCGTTGGTGAGCGCCGCCCACGAGGACTTCGGCCTGACACCGATCGAGGCTGCTTCCTTCGGCAAGCCGTCGGTGACCTTGAGCGCGGGTGGCTTCCTGGACTCGGTACGCCCAGATCAGACCGGGGTCTTCTTCGACACGCCCGAACCGGGATCGGTCGCCAAGGCCATGCTGCGGGCTGCAGATCATCCGTGGAACGAAGCGGAGCTGCGCTCCCACGCCGCCCGGTTCTCGAAAAAGGAATTCGTCCTGCGGCTCCGCTCCGTCGTCGCGGCGCTCGCCGTTACCGACCACAGCTAGGGCTCGCAGCTAGGCTCGCTTGCCGGAGGTTTGATATGTGTTTCGACGCCGAGGCGTTGCCCCCAATCGCCGACAACGGCGTTGCAGTTGAGTCCCATGACGTGACGCTGACTGCCAGCGACGGCAATGAGTTCATGGCATTTGAGGCCTTTGGCGAGTCGGCAGACGCCGGCGTGATCGTCTTGCCGGACGTTCGCGGTCTCTACGGCTACTACAAGGAGCTAGCGAAGTGCATCGCTCAGGCAGGACATGCCGCCGTGGCTATCGACTACTTCGGGCGGACTGAAGGGCGCGGCGCCAGGGATGACGAATTCGACTTCATGCCCCACGTCAACCAGGTCACAGAGGAAGGGCTGGCGGCAGATGTGGCAGCCGCGGCCGAGCTCCTGCGGACGAACCATCCCGACCGCAAGCTGTTCACCGTCGGCTTCTGCTTCGGTGGCTCCAACTCGTGGCACCAGGCGGCGGCGGGCCACGGCCTCTCCGGCGCCATCGGGTTCTACGGGATGCCCACCCGTCCGGGCCGACCGATCGGTACAGCCTCGGTGGTCGAGCGCGTGAGCGAGATGGAGTGTCCGGTGCTGGGGCTGATGGGGGGAGACGATCCGTCGATCCCGCCGCAGGACATAGCGGCCTTCGACGAGGCCTTGACGGCGGGGGGAGTCACCCATGAGCTGGTGGTCTATCCGGATGCCCCGCACTCCTTCTTCGATCGCTCTTACGCCGATCACGCGGACGATGCCAGCGATGCGTGGCAGAGGGTGTTGGCCTTTGTCGGGGAACACTCGGGCACGGCTGGTCGTTGAACTGGCTGGAGGAGTCATATGTTCAACAAGAAATCAGAAATGATCAGCCCCGACGACGCCATCGCGGGACGGCCCGAGCCGATCGAGCCTGCTGACACCCACTTCGTCAACGGCAGTTCCATTCACTTGCCCTTCCCCGAAGGTCACGAGGTCGCCTATTTCGCGATGGGCTGCTTCTGGGGCGCCGAGCGCATCTTCTGGCAGATCCCAGGCGTGCACACGACAGCCGCCGGCTACATGGGCGGTTACACCGCGAACCCCACCTATGAAGAGGTGTGCACCACCCGCACCGGCCATGCCGAGGCCGTCATCGTCGTCTATGACCCAGATGTCGTTTCCTACGAGGAGCTTCTGGGGCCGTTCTGGGAACAGCACGACCCGACCCAGGGCATGCGTCAGGGCAATGATCAGGGCACGCAGTACCGCAGCGCCATATACACGACCACGGACGACCAGCTGGCCGTGGCCAAGCGGTCCCGTGACGCCTATCAGGCCAAGCTGACCGATGGGGGATTCGGCACGATCACCACCGTGATCGAAGAGGCTGGGACCTTCTACTACGCCGAGGACTATCACCAGCAGTATCTGGCCAAGAATCCGGGTGGCTACTGCAACCACGGCTTCTGCCAGGTGTCCTACGGCTCCTGACGTCTAGGTCACTGCCGGCATTCAGCCGGCGAGGTGGATGTCGGACTCGCTGATGACGGCCATCATCGTGGCGTATTCGGCGACGATGATGTTGTCGAAGAGCAGGTCTGAGGAGGTAATGCCGTGCTCCTCCATAGACACTGCGCAGGCGTATACATGGGCACCGTGGTCGAAGAGCCGGAAGACGTCAGTGTGCGGATGAGGTTGGTGCCGCCGCCGCAGCCAGTCGCCGAACCTGCGGCGCGGCTCGTAGAAGCGGCTCAACACGCGCACCCCGTCGCCACGGAAGAACACTGAGACCTCGAGCCCTTCGAGGGCGGCCGCCCTGGCGAGCCCGATGGGCCACGCCAGCTCGTCGGGCTCGGCGCTCGACACCACGGCAGCCAGCCTGTGGACCATCGGCAGCGGCGGTCCCTTCACGATGATGTAGCGCATGGCACCGTCGGATGCGGTGGCTGACGCCACCTCGTGCCCAGTTACCTGACTCCAGCTGCGTAGGTCGGTGTCGATCGGCCTGAAGTCGCCCGCGACGACCGCGACCGCATCTCCGACCGCCACCTCATCGAGGCCGGCGGCGACGCTCTCGAGCAGATCTACGGAAAGATGAATCCCCCTGGCATCAACCGAGTTGATCGGGCCGGACGCTGTCATGTTGGCCTCCTTCGTCACCTCTCCTTAGCGCTGGTGCGGCGGGGCGGCTAGAGGCCGTTGACACTTCGAGCTAGGGCACCGGCTCGGCCGGTAACGCATCGGGGGAGTAGTTGCCACCGGCGTTCCACAGCATCCAGCCGAGTCCACGTTGCGATGCCTCGTCGATCTCGGCCAGGATCTGCGACGGCACGTAGTAGAACGCCTGCAGCCATGGCCTGACGATTACCGTCGGTGCTAGGCGCGGGGCGCCGTCGTCGAGGGCGTCGGCGATCACCGGACCCGGGTGATCATTGGGGTCGGCGAAACCAAGCCAGCCGTTCGAGTAATGGCTCGGGTAGAGCATCGGGCTGACCACGTCCACTATCGCCGTTACCTCCTCGACGCGCTGGCCGATGCCCTCGTCCGTCGGGCTCGAGAAGATGATGCCGAAGACGTCGGCGGACACCGCACATCCCAGCGGATGCAGACGAGCCACCCCTTCTGCGAGGTAGCGACCGACGGCGTCAACCCTCTCGTCTGCGGTGAAGGTACCGGCGAGTGCTGCCCCAGTCAGCCCTGCGGGAAACCGAACGTAGTCGAACTGGATCTCGTCGAAGCCCAGCTCGCAGGCTTCGGTGGCCAGCTGCAGGTAGTACTCCCAGTGATCAGAATTGGTCGGGTCAACCCAGGCACCGCGCAGCTTGGTGTCGGGATCGGCCTTGACCCTGATCGGATCCTCGAACGACACGATGCGGGTGATGGTGTAGAGGCCCGCTTCCTTGGCCATACCTATCAGCTCTGTTGGGTCGTATATCGGGTTGACTGCCCCCAGCGTGTCGGCTTCGGCGACCGCAGTTTCGTAGAGCACCTGACCCGATTCGTCCTTGGTGTCGAAAACGAATGCGTTTATCGATGAGCTGGCGGCCATCTCGAGGTGTGCGTCGAACAGCTCGGCATCCATGGCCACGTACCTACTGACTCGCAATGCGTTGACAACGCGAGGCTCGAGGGAGACCTTCATCGATTCCCCACCTTCTTGGGTCGCCGACCATTCGATCTCTTGGGTGAGCCACGCCGGGCGACTGATGGTGATCGTGTCGCCGGGGAC
>JAZFSG010000114.1:0-24796 GCA_036446035.1 Acidimicrobiia bacterium
GAACCGGCGAGCACTCGTGACATAACCACCTGCGGCTGTGGCAACGCTGCCTCAACAGGCGACACCGGTTCCAGCGTCGTCGCAGAAACCTCGGTCGTAGGAGGCGGCACTGTGGTGACCACCGTGGGCTGCGGAGAAGGTTCGGTGACCACCGGAGCCTCTTCGCTCCCTCGGCCCAGTAGGAGGAGAGGGACGGCGACGACGAGGATTGTGATTACCGCGGCGGCAACAGCGATGGCCCAACCTCTGCGGGGCCTACCGGTCGGTGCCTGCAGCGCACCGCGGCGGGCCCGGTCGGTCACCTCACCGAGGGCGAGCGGCGGGGCGGCGTCGTCGAGATACTCGCGATGTTGGACAAGGTGTTCGAGGACGTTAGACATCAGCTGTCACCTCAAGAGAGTGTCGGAGTTTGGCGAGGCCGCGCTGCGCGTGTTTCTGCACGGTGGGGATCGAGATCCGAAGAACCGCGGCTACTTCAGCGTGGGTCCATTCGTAGCAATGCAAAAGCACCACGGCGGCTCGCTGTCGTTCCGTGAGCGACTCAAGAGCCCCGTTTAGGCTCGGCTCGACTCGGGGAGGGGTGATATCCGGGGGATCTATGCCTACCGGGCGGCGTCGATAGCGTTTGGCTTGACTGCGACCAACCCGGAAGAGATAGCCGGCGGGGCTGTCCATCTTGCCAATCCTTTCCCAGTGCTCCCAGCCATAAGCCAAAGCATCCGCTGCAGCTTCCCGGCCGATATCAGGGCCCCAGACAGCCACCAGCGCATGGCGCACCGTTGGTTCCGCCTCTTGGAAGAAACTGGTGAACGCCTCTCGGTCGCTGTCAGAAGGCATGTCGCTCCGTCTTCAGTACCCAGTTAAGGATTTGGGGTCCCGTTTTTATGACAGGATTCCGAGCGACCCGATAGAGCCATCCGGCAGCAACAAGCCCGGCACAGACCGAACTCGCAGTCCCAATGTGGGCATATCGGTATCCCTGAGCCGAGGACGCGAGAGGCTCGTAGTGCTCTCGTCGGTGTCTCCTCTGATCACGATCTGATCACAAACGCCCAGGGATCAGCCGGGATGAGGAGGGACAGGAGGGGACGACTACCGGAGAATCCCCAACAGGAAAGGACAGGACGGGACCAGGAGGTACAGGCCGGGACGTACCCCGTCAGATTGAAAAACCGAAGGTCGGCAGTTCGATTCTGCCCCTGGCCACCGAGATCATCGCACTGCGAGCCCCCGCAGCGTGGCTCAGCCCACCTCGATCGACACGACCTCCGCCGGTTCGGTGAACCCCTTGAGCTGGATCGACCGTGGTTTGCTCGCCCTAGCCCCGGGAGGAAGGTCGCCGACCATCTCCGACGTGGCAAGGATCTCTCCGGCCCCGGCGTGAGCGCAGATGCGAGCCGCCTTGTGTACCTCTTCCCCGGCCAGCGTGGTGGCGATCTCGGTCACCACGCCCGTGTGTAATCCGATCCTCACCTCCGGTGCGAACCCCTGCTCGCGCCGCTGCGCGGCCAGCGTGCTTTGGATCCCCATTGCACAGCGCACCGCCCCCGCTCCGTCATCGAAGGCCACGAAGAACCCATCACCGGTGTTCTCCACCTCTCGTCCGTCGTGGTCAGAGAACAGGGACCTCAGAGTTCGGTGATGCCAGCGGAGCAGCTGCTCCCACGCCTCGTCACCGATGACCCCGATGAGCGCAGTTGAGTCGACGATGTCGGTGAACATGAGGGCGGCAGCACGGCGAGCTCCGGAAAGTGGATGCGCCGCTGACTCCAATGCGGCCTCCGCTCGCCGGGCGTCGGCGGCAGCTCCGAGATCGATGAAAGCTCGACGAGCCGCGCTGAACTCCAGCTCGGCCAGGTCGTGATCTCCTCGACCCCTGTAGGCCTCCGCGAGCAGCATCCGAGACCCGGCGGCGAGGTAGGGCAGGTCGTCCTTGAGGCGCATGTTCGTGGCCAGCTGCAGAAGCTCGATGGCGCCGTCACCGTCGCCCTCCGCCAGCAGCACCGCGCCCCGGGCATGGGACGCGTGGGATTGCAGGGCGCTGGAGCCGTAGTCGTCGGCGACGGCCGTCAGCTCCCGCGCGGCCTGACGCGCCGCCTCCACGTCACCGCGGGCCAACGCGATATCGACCTGTGTCGGTAGGAGGCGGGCTCTCTTCAGCGGCGATGTCGTCCCGTCGAGGCTCCTCGAGATGAGGGACCACGCCCCATCATGATTGCCCAGGAGCGACTGCAGCTGTGCCAGGCCCGGCTGGGGATTCCTTCCCAAGCCGTGGGCCTGCCGGAAGGCGTCCTCAGCGCTGTCGTAGTCTCCCATGTTGAGGCGGATCTCTCCGACCTCATAGAGAGCCTCGCCGGCGAAGTCGACGAAGTTGCCAAGCTCCTTCGACGCTCGAGTGGCCTCCTCCTCGGCAGTCACCCAGTCCCCGCGGAGCTTCATGATCTCGGCGCGATGGATCCGGCACACTCCCGGGAAGCCTGAGCTGTGTCCGGCCCGCTCGCACCATCGCTTGGCGGCGTCGCTCCAGTCGCCGGCTCTTCGGTAGTCAGCGAGCTGTTCGCAAATGTCGATCATGTTGCAGTAGATGCGGCCCGTGGCGAGCGGGCCCAGCTCGCCACCGACTGCAGCGACCATGGCCTCGTCCATCACCTCCATCCCTCGCTCCACATCACCGCCGGCCACGATGATGCGGCCCTGATCGTGGAGGCTCGTTGCCTGTAGATCTCTGTCGCCGAGGGCCACCGCCCGTTCGTAGGCCGCAGTGGCCAGCTCCAATCCGCCCTCGATGTCGTTGTCGACCTCGAACGCGATGACCGCCTCCGTCCGCATCAGCCAGGCACTCTCGATGGTGTCGCCATCGGTACCGAGGAGATCGGAGGCCCGCTTCAACCAGCCTTTCCCCATGGCAAGAGCACCCTTGTGGAAGTGATCCTCGGCAAGTGCCAGGGCCACAACCCCGGCCTTGGTGGTGTCCGTTCCGGCATAGCCGCCGAACGCGCGCTCTCTCACCGCGATGCACTCATCGGGCTGACCCGTCCACCACGCAGACACAGCGAGATCCTCGAGGGCCTTCGGGTCCAACCCGCCGTCGGCATCGGCTCGCGCCAACAGCTCGAACGCCTCCGCCCAATCGTTGCGAGCCATTGCCTCGCGGCCCGAAGCGATGAGGTCGGATGTCGTCATGTTCTCCCCTTGGTCCGACTGCGATTATCGCACGTACCGCTTGAGGCCGCGTGGCGAGACCGGTGGTACGGCCATCCAACCCCAGGGGCCGTCGGGTGCCTAGGGGAGACGCCGCCATCTCCGTCGAAGCGTTCCAACACAGGAGCAAGGAGGGCCTCGCTAGTCGTGGCCCTCCACTTTGGCAGAGGGTTCCGTGGCCTTCGACCTCATTCCCGAGGATCAACGGCTCACAGCTAGTCGACGCCATCTACTGTCAGTTCCGAAATGAGCGATCACCAAGAGCCAGAGATTGATCGGCCAAACAGCCCGCGGATCGCCGATGCCGTCCGACGTGCGATACACCACTCGCACGACCACGCGGAGCCGCGCCCCTTGGCCGATACGGGAGCGGCAGGGGTCCGGGCTTCGAAGGTCTCGCTCCTCGGCCTCGGGATCACCGCCGCTCTCCAGGCCGTCCTAGTTGTGGTCACCGGCTCAGTGGCACTGCTGTCGGACACCCTTCACAATCTGACGGACGCACTCACCGCGATACCGCTGTGGATCGCATTCGCCCTGGGACGACGTCCTAGTTCGCGACGATTCACGTTCGGCCTCGGTCGGGCCGAGGACCTCGCGGGGCTGGTCATCGTCGCGGCCATCGCCGCCTCGGCCGGCGGAGTGGCATGGGAGTCATTGCGCAGGCTCTTCGATCAGCAGCCCCTCGATCACGTGCCGTGGGTCATCGCCGCCGGGTTCATAGGCGCCGCCGGAAACGAGCTGGTCGCTCGGTACCGGATTCGTATCGGGCGACGTATCTCGTCCGCTGCCCTTATCGCGGACGGCCATCACGCCAGGGCAGATGCCCTCACCTCGCTGGCCGTGGTCGCCGCCGGCGTTGGAGCAGCGCTCGAGTACCACTGGGTCGATCCGGTGGCGGGATTGGCAGTGGCGGCCATGATTCTGGTCCTGTTGAAGAACTCCGCAGCACGCGTCTTCGGACGCTTTCTGGATGCGGTTGATCCAGACCTCGTTGACCAGACCGAAGAGGCTGCCAGGAGCGTGGAGGGGGTCGTCTCCGTAGAAGGAATCCGCATGCGGTGGCACGGTCATCGCATGCTCGTCACACTCGTGGCGGCGGTGGCCCCTGACCTATCCGTCCGTGAAGGGCATGAAATCGCCCAGCGGATCAGCATGAAGCTCGTCCAAGCGTTTCCGTTCAAGACAGAAGTCCTCGTTCACATCGATCCCTGTGACACCCCCGGCGCCCACGATCTGACGACCCAGCCTCGTTGAGCGATGGCATCGATGAGGCCGTCCCATTTCCGAGAGTCAGATGTCGACCCTTGCCCGAACTCGACGCTTGGAGCTTTGCTACCCAACTGCTACCGAACCACCCATGACCAGGCGTCACAGGCCCACACAGCCTGGACGCCGTCGCCCTGAGACCCAGACAGAACGGGACTAGCCGACACCCGACGGCACTGGCTGGACCCCAGGCACTGAACTGAAAAACCGAAGGTCGGCAGTTCGATTCTGCGCCTGGCCACAGATACCGGTCGTCGTGGGAGCGCTACCTCCACCGAAGCTGCTCCGGACGGGAGCAGCCATCGCCTAATGCCGACCTTCCCCGACCTAGGACACTCGCCGGCGCACCCCACCTCGAGTCTCTTCGCCCGCTGCTCGCAGCGATTGGCTAGGCTTTCCGTTCATGAAGAGGGTCGGATCATGGTGGCTAACCCAACTGGTGCGGAGTTCCGCGCCCTCTTCCAACTTGGTCGGTCAGTTCCGGTAGTCGACACCGTCCTCGCCGACCTCGACACCTCCCTCAGCGTCTTCATCAAGCTCGACGACGGCGTCACCTCCTTCTTTCTCGAATCCGTTGAAGGCGATCAAAGGTGGAGCAGGTTCAGCGTTGTCGGGCTGGGCAGCCGGGCAACCTTCACCGCACACCGGGGCACTATCACGATCAGCCGCAACGACGCAGTGGAGACCATCGAGCTGCCGAACGATCGCACCGTCGATCCTCTTGACCGCCTGCGGGACTTGATCGACGAACTGAGGCCCGCCGATATCGAGGGTTTGCCGATCTTCGTCGGTGGGGCTGTCGGCTACCTGGCGTATGACTGGGTTCGCTATGTCGAGGACCTCCCCGACAACAACCCGAACGCGCTCGACGTGGCGGACGCCTACTTCTCTTTCCCCAGGATCGTCGCCGTACACGACTCTCATACGCAGTCGCTGTCGATCGTCACCTGGGCCGAGCAGGGGGAAGATGCCGACGATGCGTATAGCGCCGCACTCGATCGCATCGAGTCGGTCAAGAAGAAGCTCGCCAAGGCCTTGCCGCAGAGCGTTGGCACCGCCGCTGCGGCCACCGACCTCGATGTCACGTCGAACTTCGATGGGAACGCTTTCGAGGACGTCGTCGCCCGGTGTCGCAACTACATCACTGCAGGTGACGTGTTCCAGGTCGTGCCCTCGCAACGACTCTCCGTGCCACTCGAGCAGGATCCCGTTGACATCTACCGCAAGCTGCGGCTGATCAACCCATCGCCGTACATGTTCTTCGTGCGCTGTCCGGGCGAGACGGTGATCGGGTCATCTCCGGAGACCCTGGTTCGGCTGGAGGATCGCGAGATGACGCTGCGCCCTCTGGCAGGCACCCGGCCCCGCGGCTCGTCAGGGGCCGAGGATCACGCGTACGAGCAGGACCTGCTGTCGGACCCCAAGGAGCTGGCCGAGCACGTCATGCTGGTCGACCTGGCCCGTAACGACCTGGGTCGCGTCGCCGAGATCGGCAGCGTCGTCGTCGACGAGTTCCAGGCGATAGAGCGTTACTCACACGTGATGCACATCGTCTCCAACGTGAGCGCAACGCTCGCCGAGGGCAAGGATGCCATCGACGTGCTTCGAGCTACGTTCCCCGCTGGAACGCTGACCGGCGCACCGAAGGTCCGCTCCATGGAGATAATCGACGAGGTTGAGCCTGAGCGCAGAGGTCTCTACGGGGGTGCCGTTGGCTATCTCGACTACCGCGGGAACATGGATATGGCCATCGCCATCCGCACCTTGCTGGTCAAGGACGGGCTGATCCATGCCCAGGCGGGAGCAGGCGTCGTCGCCGACTCCGACCCAGCCCGGGAGTATCAAGAGACCCTCGACAAGGCGCGGGCGTTGCTCAAGTCGATCGAGAAGGCGCCGCTCCGATGAACCTTCTCATCATCGACAACTACGACTCATTCACGTTCAACCTCGTGCAGTACCTGGGCGAGCTGGGGGCCAACAGCGACGTTGTCCGTAACGACGAGATCACGATCGAAGACGTTGCATCCCGCGGCGCCGACGCCATCGTCATCTCGCCCGGACCCTGCACCCCAACCGAGGCCGGGATCAGTGTCGCCGTCGTCGAACGCTACGCCGGTTTGCTCCCCATCCTCGGTGTGTGTCTCGGCCACCAGGCGATTGGCCAGGCGTTCGGCGCCACGATCGTGGCGGCGCGACAGCCGATGCACGGCAAGACGTCGCCGATCGGACACAACGGGAAAGGCATCCTCAAGGGGCTACCCGGCGGCTTCGCGGCTACCCGCTATCACTCGCTCGCCGTTGATAGAGACAGCCTCCCCGACGAACTCGAGGTGACCGCCGGCGCTCCCGACGGCGAGATCATGGGCCTCGCCCACCGCTCCCTTCCGGTCTGGGGGGTCCAGTTCCACCCTGAGTCGATCCTCACCGTCGTCGGGCGCCACCTCTTGGGTAACTTCTTGAAGCTGTCGAGCCGCCAGCCACTATGAGCATCGGCGTCGACAAGGCCCTGGAGCGGGTTTCCGCCGGTACGGAGCTGAGTGGCGACGAGATGCGCGATGTCATTCGCTCGGTGATGGAGGGGGACGCTTCTCCTGACGTGGTTGCCGACCTCCTGACGGCACTGCATACCAGAGGCGAGACCACAGCCGAGATCGCCGGCGCCGCGCAAGCGATGCGCGACCTAGTGGTCGAGCTACCCCATGCGCCGGCCGGGGCCATTGACACGGCCGGAACGGGTGGAGACGACTCCGGAACCTTCAACATCTCAACGCTTGCTGCCATCGTCGCAGCCGGAGCCGGTGCCATCGTCGCTAAGCATGGCAACCGAGCCGCCACCAGCCAATGCGGATCAGCGGAGGTGCTGGAAAGCCTCGGAGTTCGCATCGACATCCCTCCGCTCCGAGCAGCCCAGGCGGTTCACGAGGTGGGGATCGGGTTCCTGTACGCCCGGGCGTGCCATCCGGCCATGGCAGCGGTGGCCCCAATTCGGGCAGCGCTGGCGATCCCCACGATCTTCAACCGACTGGGGCCACTCACCAACCCGATGTTCGTCACGCGCCAGCTCGTTGGGGTCGGGAGAGCCAACATGATCGAGGGAGCTCTGCAGGCACTTGCCATCCTCGGTAGCGACCGGGTGTGGGTCGTTCACTCCGAAGACGGATTGGACGAGATCTCGACGGCGGCGCCGACGCGTGTCGCAACTCTCGAGAACAGGGCGACGCGTGAGTTCGTCATCGACCCTTCGGAATTCGTGGCCCCAGCACGGATCGAAGACCTCAAGGGCGGCGATGCCCAACGCAATGCCGAGATCGCCCGCAGCGTGCTGGCCGGCAAGCCGGGCCCGCATCGCGATGTCGTATTGCTCAATGCCGCCGCGGCACTGTGTGTCGCATCAGATGACGATGACATCAGCGCTGGCGTGCAGAGAGCTGCCAATTCGATTGATAGCGGCGCCGCCGCCGAGACCCTCGAGCGGTGGGTGTCATTCACCGGCTCTGCCGCACAGGAGTCGAGGTGAGCATCTTGGAACAGATCATCGAGGCCAAGACTGCGGAAGTCGCCACGTTGGATCGAGTGGAGATCGCAGACGGCCTCGCTACAGCGCCACCAACGCGGGGCTTTGTAGAGGCGCTGCGCGCCAGCCAACCGCCGGCAGTGATCGCAGAATTCAAACGGGCCTCCCCCTCGCGCGGCGAGATCCGCCCCGGTGCCGAGCCTGCCGCCATAGCCAGGCAATACGAAGCCGCCGGCGCCGCTGCGCTCTCAGTGCTCACGGACTCCGAGTTCTTTGGCGGATCGCTGGAAGACCTCATCGCTGCCCGCGCCGCAACGGACCTGCCTGTGCTGCGTAAGGACTTCATAATCGATCAACTCCAGGTGACGGAGGCTCGCTGCGCTGGCGCGGATGCGGTACTGCTCATCGTCGCCGCCCTCGACAACAGGGGGCTGCACAACCTGATCGGTGCAACTGAAGAGCTGGACATGGACGCCTTGGTCGAGGTGCATGACGAAGAAGAGGCGCGGCGCGCTCTCGCCGTCGGCGCCACGCTGCTTGGCATCAACAACCGTGACCTGCGAACATTCCAAACGGACCCGGGGGTCACGAAGCGCCTGGCACCGCTGCTGGATGGTTGCACCATCGTCTCCGAGAGTGGTATCAACGATCCGGCCGTCATCGAGGACCTGATCGCTGCGGGGGCGACGGCATTTCTCATCGGAGAGGCACTCATGGTGGCCGCCGACCCCGACACCGAACTAGAGCGGCTGCGAGGCAGACCATGACGCAGGTCAAGGTATGCGGTATCACCTCGGTGGCCGACGCTGAAGCGGCGGTGGCGGCGGGAGCGGATGCCATCGGTCTCAACTTCGTGGCGGGAACTCCACGCGCCCTCGACCCGGCAGTGGCGGCTTCGATCAGCGCCGCGGTGGCCGGGCGAACGGTACGAGTCGGCGTGTTCCAGGGTGCCGATGGCGACCTGATCGATCGCCTCATCGAGGACGTCGGCCTCGACGTCGTCCAGCTCCACGGTGACGAGAGCCCCGACTTCGTCGCCGATCGACCGGTCCCCGTGATCAAGGTCCTCTCAGCTGATAGCGATCTCATCGCCATCGCAGATCGATACCCAAACGTCGACCTGATGATCGACCACTCCTCTGGAGGTGGGTCCGGACGGAGCTGGGACTTCTCGCAGGCAAGGGCCCTCGTCGGTAGGGGCAGACGAGTGTGGCTGGCCGGGGGACTAGCAGATGACAACGTCGCAGACGCCATCGCCGCCGCCTCGCCGTTCGGTGTTGATGCGTCATCTCGCCTCGAGTCCAGCCCAAGGATCAAGGATCCCGCCAAGGTGGGTTCCTTCATTCAGACCGCGCGTGCAACGGAGAAGGACTCTGAGAATCCCGACCCGCTCGGCTACTACCAGGGATTTGGGGGCCGCTTCGTGCCCGAGATCCTCATCCCTGCCGTAGACGAGCTGACGCGGACCTACCAGGTGCTGCGGGACGACTCCGAATTCCAGGCCGAGCTCCGCCATGACCTCACGACCTACGCCGGGCGACCGACTCCGCTGTATTTCGCGCCACGGCTCAGCGACGACCTGGGAGTAAGGGCCTATCTCAAACGCGAGGACCTGGCCCACACCGGTGCCCACAAGATCAACAACGCCATCGGACAAGCGTTGATCGCCAAACGGATGGGCAAGCCCCGGGTGATCGCCGAGACCGGCGCCGGCCAGCACGGCGTTGCTACCGCCACCGCCTGCGCCCGCTACGGCATCGCATGCGAGGTGTACATGGGCGAAGAGGACACGCGTCGCCAGGCATTGAACGTTTTCAAGATGAAGCTGCTCGGGGCGAGTGTCGTTCCTGTGACGGCGGGAAGCAGAACCCTCAAAGATGCCATGAACGAAGCACTACGGGACTGGGCTACCAACGTGGCGGATACCTATTACTTGATCGGCTCTGTCGCCGGGCCCCACCCCTATCCGATGATCGTGCGCGATCTGCAGCGGGTGATCGGCGACGAGGCAAGGGAGCAGATCCTGGCGGCAGAAGGGCGGCTCCCCGATTTGGTCATGGCCTGTGTCGGTGGCGGCTCCAACGCCATGGGGATCTTCCACCCGTTCCACGACGACGACGTGGCTTTCGTCGGAGTGGAAGCCGGCGGCGAGGGTCTTGCCGGCGCCCATGGTGCCTCGATCTCGGCAGGTTCCCCCGGCGTGCTCCACGGAAGCCGCTCCTATGTGCTCCAGGACGTCGCCGGTCAGATCAACGAGGCCCACTCAATCTCTGCGGGACTCGACTACCCCGGCGTGGGACCGGAGCACGCCCAGTATCGGGAGAGCGGCCGGGCCGAATACGTACCAGTCACCGACGCTGAGGCGCTCGACGCCTTCGTCTACTTGTCGCAGATCGAAGGCATCATCCCTGCCTTCGAGAGCGCCCATGCCATCGCCGATCTGCGCAAGCGGGCACCCGCGCTCGACCCCGACACCGTTGTCGTGGTCAACCTGTCTGGCAGAGGGGACAAGGACGCCACTGAAGCCAGCGCCTTCCTCGAGAACCTTCGATGAGCGATCGACTGGCTGCCGCCTTCGAGCAAGCGAGCGCCGAGAACCGAGCCGCCCTTGTCATCTTCATCACGTGTGGCGACCCCGACCTGAAAACAACGCTGGAACTGGTGCCAGCCCTCGCCGCGGCCGGAGCCGACATCGTCGAGCTCGGTTTTCCCCACAGCGACCCGATCGCGGAGGGTCCCACCATCCAGGCGGCATCGCAGCGGGCACTTGCCGGTGGCATAGAAACCAGCGATGTCCTCGAAGTGGCCTCGAAGGTGAGGACCACGAGCGAGACTCCCCTTGTGCTGATGGGGTACATGAACAACGTACTCGCCCACGGTGAGCAGCAGTTCGTGGCCGATGCCGCCGCGGCCGGCGTCGATGGGCTCATCATCGTCGACGCCCCGTTCGACGAGCGCCCCGCCCTCCAGGCAGCATGCCAAAAGGAGGGTGTCCACCGGGTGCTGCTGGTCGCCCCGACCACTCCCCCCGAGCGCATGGTGCGAATCGCCGGCCAGAGCGGTGGCTTCGTCTACTGCGTATCCGTCACTGGCGTCACCGGAGCCAGGACCGAACTTCCCAGCGACCTGACCTCCCTGATTCAACGAGTCAAGCGCGTCAGCTCGCTCCCAGTCGCCGTCGGTTTCGGCATCTCAACGCCCGCCCAGGCAGCCGAGGTAGGCAGAGTCGCCGATGGTGTGGTGGTGGGAAGCGCCTTGATCAATGCGCTTGCCGAGGACGGTACCGGAGCTGCGATCAAGTTGGTCCGTCAGCTGGCGGCGGCTGTCAAGAGGGCTCGAGATCCCGAGCGGACGCAGGCGCCTACGTAGGCAACAATGCAGACGCCGACGTTCAGCTCTTCATTTGAGTCGCGATTACTGACAGGCATGAGCGAGGCCCATTCGTCTTGCCGGCACTCGATAGGAGGACCGCGTCCGTCAGCCGTTGACAGTCGCGCTACAAACGCCCATAATCACCGCCTATGCACGCCGCCTGGCCCGAGAGCACAACTGATCGCTTCTTCACGGCCCGCGGCCTCTTTGGCGCCTAGCGCCTACCTACCTTTCCCCCCGCTCATTCTCTCCAATCCCTTGCAACCTGCGCCGCGACAGCGGCACCTCCAGGAGGACCCATGTCGGAACAATCCGGCGACAACACCCCAGACATCGGCGACATAAGAGTCGGCATCGACCAGATCGATCGCCAGATCCTCGAACTGATCGCCGAGCGCCGACGCCTGAGCGTCGATGCCGCCCGCAGCAAACAAGAACAGCACCAGACCTTTCGCGATCGGGCGCGAGAAGAAGCTCTCATCGCCGACCGAATCGCCCAGGGCAAATACCACGACCTCGACTCGGGCCTCGTCAACCGGGTGTGGCGCGACATCATCGAGGACTCGTTGCTTATTCAGCAGGAGTACCTCCAGGAGGGCGCAGAAGGCAACGGCCGACGCGTCACGGCCGCATTCCAGGGGATCGAGGGCGCCTACAGCCAGTTGGCCACCCGTCAGCACTTCGACCACGAAGGCGTTGACGTGTCTTACCTCGGATGCGAGTCCTTCGCGGACGTGGTCGATGCGGTCGAACAGGGGAGGGCCGACGTTGGCGTTCTGCCGCTGGAGAACACGACATCGGGCGGCATCACCGAGGTCTATGACCTGCTGATGCACAGCCAGCTCTCCATCGTCGGGGAGATCAAGTTCCGGGTTCGGCACTGCCTCTTGGGTATCGAGGGATCATCGATCTCCTCTCTTCGCACTGTTTACTGTCATCCGCAGGCGGTAGCACAGTGCTCCGACTTCCTCGCCGAGCTCACTGACTGTGAGATCGTGTATTTCAGCGACACAGCGGGTTCCGGCAAGTCCATCAAGGAGCTCAGCGATATCACTGCCGGAGCGATCGCCAGCGAGGACGCCGCCCGCCTGTACGGGCTCAAGGTGCTTCAGGCTGGCATTGGGAACCGCGATGAGAATTTCACCCGCTTCGTCGTCGGGGCGCGCCATCCCGTCGATGTCGACCGACAGATCCCGACGAAGACATCGCTGGTTGTCTCTGTCGGCAACCAGCCCGGTGCTCTCATGGATGCGCTCGCAGTATTCCGCGATCTCGGCATCAATCTGGTCAAGCTCGAGTCGCGGCCCATGGCACACAATCCGTGGGAGGAGATGTTCTACCTGGATCTCGACGGTAACGTCGCCGACCCCATAGTGAAGAGAGCGCTCGACCAACTAACGACGCACGCTCGCTACTTCAAGGTGCTCGGTAGCTATCCCTCCGATGACCTGCCACCCCGCGGCTCCGTTCTGCCGACGAGCGAGGAGGCCCAGCCCCAGGTCCTCGAAACACCAGAGCCCAGACGATCAGCGCCCAAGAAGAAGATGCCGGCGCCGGTTGGCTATCGCATCGGGAGCAGAGAGCACAAGCCGGCCGACACTGTTGTCGAGGTGAAGGGCGTCGAGATCGGCGGGGACAAGCTGGTGATGATCGCCGGGCCCTGCGCGGTCGAGTCGTTCGAACAGATAATGGCAGCCGCCGAGGCGGTGAGGGTCGGTGGAGGGAACATCCTGCGGGGCGGATGCTTCAAGCCTCGTACCTCCCCCTACAGCTTCCAGGGCCTCGGCTACGAAGGTCTGGAGATGCTGGTGGAAGCCGGCCGAATGCACGGCCTGCCGATCGTAACCGAGGTGGTTGCGCCAGAGGATGTGAACAAGGTGGCCGAGAGCGCCGACATCTTGCAGATCGGTGCTCGCAACATGCAGAACTTCTCGCTCCTCTCAGAGGTTGGCAAGAGCCATCGACCGGTAATGCTGAAGAGGGGAATGAGCTCTTCCATCGACGAGCTGCTGCAGGCTGCCGAGTACATCCTCAGCGGTGGCAACCAACAGGTCTTGCTGTGCGAACGCGGAATTCGGACATTCGAGACCGCGACGAGGAACACCCTCGATCTCAGTGCCGTGCCCGTCCTGCGAGAGCGCAGCCACTTGCCCGTGATCGTTGACCCTTCCCACGCGGCAGGCAACCGAGACCTGGTGGCGCCGCTGGCTATCGCCGCCAAGGCGATCGGTGCCGACGCCATCATGGTGGAGATCCATCCCAACCCTGCAGAGGCACTCAGTGATGGTCCACAATCGCTCGAGCTAGACCAGTTCGCTGAGCTGATGATTGAGCTGGAGATCGGTTGACCAGCAGCACGGCTCTGCGCTTTTGGGATGAATTCCGCCGAGACGATGTGCCCTTAGAGATCGGCCCCGGCACCCTCCTCGTCTACGACACGGCGCTAGACCAATCACCAAGTTTCGTAGCGCTCCGCGACGCATTCGAGACTCGATATCCCGTTACCGGCGGCGAAGGGCTGAAGGAACTCGCCGCCTTTCCAACTCACGCCGAGAACATCCTTGGACTCGTCGCCGGCAGCCCGCGCTCCAACATCACGATCGTGGCAGCAGGCGGTGGATCCGTTGGTGACTTCGGGGGGTTCGTTGCCAGCGTTCTGCTGCGGGGAGTCGCCTTCGTGAACGTGCCGACGACGTGGCTGGCGGCCATCGACTCGGCGCATGGAGGCAAGACGGCCCTCAACGCCGGCGGCTTCAAGAACCAGATTGGCACCTTCCACGTCGCCAAGGAGGTGTGGGCCTGCAAGGCGCTGCTCGAGGGCGTCCCTGAGGCCGAAGCGAGGGCGGCTTACGGCGAACTCATCAAGGTGGCGATGCTCGCCGGCGGCGAGCTCTTGGCGGAGGTCGCCTCTTCCAGTATCGATGCAGGCGGACTGTGGGCACTGCTGCCATCCGCTATCGCCGCCAAGCTCGACATCGTTGCAGTGGACCAACGCGAGGAGACTGGACACCGCCAGCTACTGAACCTTGGGCACACCCTGGGCCATGCCCTCGAGTCGCACTTCGGGCTGGCCCATGGCGTGGCAGTGGGATGTGGCCTCCGCTTCTCGGTCGCTTGGAGCGACGCCAGGAACTATCTCGATGCTGCAGAGGCCGACAAGCTGCTGTCACTGCTCGATCGTTTTCCTGAGTTCGGGCAACAGGCGCTGCCTAAGGGAAAGCCACTCTCGCGATCGCGCCTCACCGAGCTGCTGAGCCGTGACAAGAAGGCGAGAGGGTCGGGTCGGGTCGCCTTCGTCTTTCTCGAGGCAGCCGGCACTCCCCGCCTCGAAGCTGTCGTCATCGAAGACATCGTCGACGAGGCTCAACGTCAGGGATGGCTGTGAGCTTCTCTTATCGCGGCACGCTCCCCGGCTCGAAATCTCTGTTCATACGGGCCCTCGTGGCCGGCAGCTACGCGCCGCAACTCGAAGTCGTCGGGCACGGTGACAGCGAGGATGTCGCTCTGACTCGGCAGGGGCTGGACTCCCTCGAGAAGGGCGGCGACATCGAGTGCGGAGATGCCGGCACCGTTCTTCGCTTCCTCGCGCTACGGGCGTCCCGAGTGCCGGGTGAACATACCCTGGTCGGGAGCACGCGCCTCTTCTCTCGACCCATAGCCGAGCTGCAGCAAGTGCTTGCGGGCCTCGGAGTCACCACCGACCTCGGTGACCGGCGACTGACTGTGCGATCCGACGGATGGGACGCCAGGAAAGTAACGGTCGATTGCTCGCGCTCCAGCCAGTTCGCCAGCGGGCTGCTGGCGAACTGCTGGGGCCTCGACTCGCCGCTCTCCATCACCTTGGAGAACCTGTCTGCATCGCAGGGCTACTGGGAGATGACGCTCGATGTCGTCCGTCGCTTGGGCATGGATGTGCAGGTCGAAGGAGATCGAGTATTGGTGCCGAAGGGGCAGACCGTTACGGCAGCGAGCTACGAAGTTGAAGTCGACATGGGGTGCGCCTTCGCCGTCGCCGCCGTCGCCGCGGTGACAGGCGAGGCGATGATCGCAGACTTCCCATCTGTGAGCCTCCAGCCAGACGCCCGGTTCGTTGAGCTGTTGGCGCAGATGGGGGCGACCATCGGCTTCAAGTCTGGGGCCCTGCGTGTGGGTAAGGCGCCCGAGCTGGCAGGAGTCGACGTCCACCTCGGCGGGTCGCCGGACCTTTTTCCCGTAATGGGAGCGCTCGCCGGCGTTGCTGCCGGCGTCAGCGAGCTGCGAGGCGCACCTCAGCTTCGCTTCAAGGAATCCGATCGCATCACCAAGGTCACCGAATTGGTGGTTGGCATGGGCCGCGACGTCGATACCCGGCAAGACGGCGTTCGGATCTCAGGTGGAGTCGGGCCGACCGAGCCGTTCTCCTTCGATGCCGACGAGGACCACCGTATGGCGATGGCTGCAGCCGTGGCACGCTCCGCCGGCACCCCAGTGACGATCACCGGCGGTGAGTCGGTCGCCAAGAGTTTCGGAAGCTTCTGGAACATCCTCGGATGGCGGCCGTGATAACGGCCGTCGTTGGCCATCGCGGCTCGGGCAAATCGCAGTTTCTGCAGCGGGCGCGCACCGCGTTCGAGGCATCCGGGCAGAAGGCAACCTTCGTCGATGTCGACCAAGAGATGGAGCAGGCCGCAGGACGACCGATCATCGAGTTCTTCGGGGAGCTCGGCGAGGAGGAGTTCCGTCGGCTCGAGCGAGAGATGGCCGCCGCGGTGTTCGATCGGTTACACGACGATGATCGTCCTGCCTTCGTCGCGCTCGGCGCCGGCTTCGACGGTTCTATCCCCAGCGACGTCGCGGTGCTCTGGATCCAGCGGTCAACCGATGGCGATGGCCGCATCTTCCTCGATCGCCCGGCGCTCGATCCCGGGCTGGGGCCCCTCGAAGAGTTCCAACATCGTTTTGGCGATCGCGACGATCGATACCGCGATATTGCCACCGAGACTCTGCTCGTTGCCGAGGGCATCGACTCTGTGACCGAAGCCGATCGCCTCATCCTTGGTCTTGGAGAGAGTGACATTGGCGGCTACCTGACCATCCTGCCGGGTGACATCGATGGATGGGATGGCTTCCTGGCGAAACGACTGACCTGGGGCATCGATCGGTTCGAGATCCGCGACGATCTGCTCTCCGCGTCGGTCGCCGATCGCGTCGCCTCCATCCCTGCCGGCAAGCGCCTCGTCAGTTACCGAACGAGCTCGAATTGGCTCGACGGGCTGGCCACAGCTGGCGCGCTGGTCGATTGGGCCCTCGAGCTCGGCAAGCCGCCTCCGGGCGTAGGCATCGTTTCGCGGCACCACCGTGTGGGGAGGTCCGTTCACGATGTCGCGGACGAACTGATCGGAGCCGGTCCCGATGCCCACCTCAAGCTCGCTATCGCGGTCAACGACTTCACGGAGCTGTGGCAGGGGCACCAATGGCGCTCCGCAGATCCTGACAATCGGTCGTTCCTGCCCCGCTCGGATGATGGTCGGTGGTCGTGGTACCGCCAGACCCAACGCGGCAACATGCAGGTCAACTTCTTGCGAGAAGGTGCCGGCTCGGCGGCTGACCAGCCGACACTCAGCGATTGGGTTTCCGTGCCGCAACGCAGCACCACCTTCGCCGCCATTCTCGGTGACCCTGTTGCCCACAGCCGAACTCCGACCACGCAGGCCCCCTTCTTCGCTCAGCGGGGCATGGGGGTGGTTCGCATCCGGATGACGGCGGCCGAGTGCACGGCCGACAATATGGAAGTCCTGGCAAGGCTGGGTATGACGCATGCCGCCGTTACCTCCCCGCTCAAGAAGACGGTTTACGAAATGTGTGGCGAGGTGGAAGAGCCGGCCGCGACTCTGGAGTCCGTGAACACCTTGGTCCGCAAGGGCGATCAATGGGTTGGCACCAACACTGACATCGGAGGGCTCCGAGCGCTCGTGGCCGATGTCGGGAAGAGCTCCGTCGTTCTGTGGGGAGGCGGCGGCACGCGAGCGACGGTGTTGTACGTGCTGGCAGAGGCCGTGCCCTACTCGGCACGCAGCGGAATGCCCCTGAGCGATGGCGCCGGCTTCGGTTCCGCCGGCCCCGATATCGTGGTGTGGGCTGTTGGCCGCAACCGCCAACAGGCTTGTAAGTGGCCCCCTACAGGCTGGCGGCCTCACAGGGTCATCGATCTCAACTACGGCGAGGACTCGCCCGGCTTGGAGTACGCCCATCGCCTGGGTGCCGAGTATCGGTCGGGACTGGAGATGTTTCGAGTGCAGGCTGAGCTGCAGCAGGAGTTCTGGAATGGCCGGTAACGGTTTCGGGGAGATCTTTCGCATCACCAGCTTCGGAGAGAGCCATGGTGCCGCCATGGGTGTCGTAATCGACGGCTGTCCGGCCGGGCTGGCATGGGACGACAAGCTCCTAGTCGCCGAACTCGACAGAAGGAGGCCGGGCCGAACGGCGATCGACTCCACCCGAGCCGAGATGGACGAACCTCAAGTGTTGAGTGGCGTCTTCGATGGCAAGACATTGGGGACGCCGATCGCCGTGATCGTCAACAACAAGGATGCCAGGTCGGGCGATTATGACAGCGTCAAGGCCGAGCCTCGCCAAGGGCACGCCGACGATGTGTGGGTGAAGAAGTACGGACATGCCGACCATCGCGGCGGCGGCCGCTCTTCAGGCCGCGAGACCCTGTCACGGGTCATCGGCGGAGCCGTCGCCCAAATGGTCATCGGTGGCGTCTCACCTTCGACCACCGTCCTCGGCTTCTCCCGTCAGATCGGGCCGATCGAGCTCGGAGACGACGAGCTGTCTGGTGTCGAACGCTTCCTCGGCACGAACGACCTCGACGCCCTCACCGCCCGGTTCCCTCATTCGGAAAAGGCAGGCCTCATCGAGCAACTGCTCGTTGAGGCGAAAGAGAACGGCAACAGCTTCGGGGGTATTGCCGAGGTGTGGGTCGAAGCTCCGCCCGCCGGGCTCGGCCAGCCGGTTTTCGACAAGCTGAAGGCCGACCTCGCCAAGGCGACGCTCAGTGTCGGCGCCACAACGGCGTTCGAGCTGGGTGCCGGCTTCGACGCGACGGCCGCCGAAGGTTCAGAGTTTCACCGGCGCACCGATCAGGGGAGCTACGGCGGCATTCGCGGCGGCATCAGCACTGGCGAGCGCATCGTTTTCCGCGTCCACTTCAAGCCCACATCTTCTGTGCTGGATGTGGCCAAGAAGGGCCGTCATGATCCGTGCATCGTCCCTCGCGCCATTCCGGTCTTGGAAGCCATGACCAACCTGGTGCTGGCCGACCACATGCTGCGGGCTCGCGCCGACACCGTCTAGACCCTCGGGGCCGCTGCCGAACGGGCTTTCGCAATCAGACCTCAGGCCCGTACCTCGCCAGGCACGTTCTGACCGGTCGAAGGCAGGTCGCCTGCAGCGACGGTCGTCTCCTTTCGAGCCCTACTCGGGCCCGACGTTCGCGTCAGTCGAATCGCCCTCCGGGCAACGCTGCCTGCTGCCTGTGGTGAACGGCTCCCTCCGCTTCGAGCCCTCCCCGGTTTCGAATCTGCCCCTCGATCGTCAGTTCGTTCGGGGGCTGTTTGCTATGTAGTCGAGCCATCCTCGATAGGCCTCGAGCTTGCCGGAGACTGCTCCTTGAAACAGCTCCTGGGCACGGCGGGTGACGGGGCCGGGTTCTCTCACTTCGTCTTCGTCAACCTGACGGATGGGCGTCACCTCGGCCGCGGTGCCGGTGAAGAAGAGTTCGTCGGCGGCGGTCAGATCATCGACCGTCATCGACTTCTCGATGACCTCGATGCCGTCATCGGCGAGGAGCGTCATAACTGATTGCCTCGTGATGCCGTCGAGGCACCCATCCGACAGCGGGGGTGTGATGACGCTGCCGTCGCGCACCATGAAGAGGTTCTCGCCACTGCCCTCCGAGACGTTGCCATCGGAAGTGAGCATCAGCGCCTCGTCGTACCCCTGATCGGTGGCTTCCTGGTTGGCGAGAATGGCGTTGATATATGGGCCTGTGGCCTTGGCCGCCGGGAATGCTTGCGGCGAGATCCTCGCCCACGAGGCCACGAGCACCCGGATGCCGTTGCGAAGTCCGTCCTCGCCAAGGTAGGCACCCCACGGAAACGCGATGATGGCAGTCATTAGCTCCGCCCTCGCAGGGTTCAGCCCGATAGTGCCGGTCCCGTAGAAGGTGATAGGCCTGATATAACACGCGGTCAATCCGTTGGCCGCCACCGTCTGCTGGGCAGCATCGACCAATTCGTCAACGGAGTGATCCAACGGGATCGAATAGGTTGCCGCCGATCTGTGGAGTCGCTCCATGTGGTCGCGCAACCGAAAGATCGCGGTGCCATTCTCGTTGTCGTATGCCCGAATACCTTCGAACACTCCGGTGCCGTAGTGGAGGGCGTGGCTGAGCACGTGGACGTTGGCCTCCTCCCATGGGACCAGCTGCCCGTTCATCCAGATGCTCTCGACCTTCTCAACCATGTTCTTCTGCTTTTCGCGAGTTGGCGAGCAAGCGTAGCTGCCTGAAACGAAAGGAGGTACGGCTAATCAACGTTGGCGTGCTAAGCGCTCCCGCCCGCCAGCCCTATTCGCAGACCGCTCCTAGTTCCGCGGAACCGACCAGCTTGGCGTACTTGGCTAACGCCCCGGTTGGATATCTGGGCGGAGGTGCCTTCCAGTCCTTGCGGCGCTCCCCCAACACGTCTTCGTCAACCAATACATCGACACGACGGCCCGGAATGTCTATTCGAATCGGATCACCCTCCTCGATCAGCGCCAGCGGACCGCCCCGGAACGCTTCGGGTGCCACATGGCCGATGGAGAACCCCGTCGTACCACCCGAGAATCGTCCGTCGGTGATAAGAGCCGTGGTCTTGCCGAGCCCCGCGCCCTTTATCCCGGCGGTGATTCGCAGCATCTCTCGCATGCCCGGGCCACCTTGCGGACCCTCGTAGCGGATGACGACGACATCGCCATCGCGAAGTCGGTGCTGGGCCAACGCGTCCAAGGCGTGCTGTTCATCGTCGAACACTCGCGCCGGTCCCTCGAAAACCGTCTGCGGGATACCGGCCACCTTGACAACGGCACCGCCGGGAGCCAGTGAGCCTCTGAGCACTGCGATGCCCCCATCTGCCCCCAGCGGGTCGGCCAACGGCCGAACGACATCCTGCTCGGTCGGGAAGGACACCCCGGACAGGTTCTCGGCCATGGTCTTGCCGGTGACAGTCGGCACGTCCCCGACCAGCAAGCCTTCGTCGAGCAAGGCTCGCAGCACAACGGGTACGCCGCCGATACGGTCAAGATCAACCATGTGGTACTTGCCGAATGGCCGCAGGTCGCCGAGGTGCGGGGTACGGCTGCTCACACGATCGAAGTCCTCAAGGGTCAGCTCGACTCCCGTCTCATGGGCGATCGCCAGCAGATGAAGCACTGCGTTGGTCGAGCCGCCCAGCGCCATCACGACGGTGATGGCATTCTCGAATGCTGGCTTGGTCATGATCTGGCGGGGCCTGAGGTTCGCGGCCAACAGATCCATGACTGCCGCTCCGGAGGCATTGGCAAAGTCCTCCAGTCGAGGGTCGATGGCGGGCACCGAGGCGCTGGCGGGGAGCGACATGCCAAGGGCTTCCCCCACCGAGGCCATGGTGTTGGCCGTGAACATCCCGGCGCACGAGCCTTCGCCGGGACAAGCCGCCCGTTCCAACTCGAGCAGCTCGGCGTCGGTGAGCTTGCCCTCGGAGTGCGCACCGATGCCTTCGAACACGTCGACGATCGAGATGTCGCGATCGCGCCAACGGCCCGGCATGATCGTGCCTCCGTACAAGAAGACAGAAGGGACGTTGGTCCGGGCGGCGGCCATCAACATGCCCGGCAGCGACTTGTCACACCCGGCGATCGCCACCAGCGCGTCGAATCGCTCGGCATGCATCACCAACTCAACCGAATCGGCGATGACCTCACGCGACACCAGTGAGGCTCGCATCCCTTCAGTACCCATCGAGATGCCGTCGGAAACGGCGATAGTGGTGAAGATGAGTCCAACACCGCCGGCTGCCGCAACGCCGGCCTTGGCTCTCGCCGCCAGCCGGGGGCCGCTCGTGTTGCAGGGCGTGACCTCATTGCCGGCCGAAACCACTCCTACCTGCGGTTTGGAGAAGTCTTCGTCGCTGAGACCGACCGCCCGCAACATCGCTCGCGACGCCGCCGCTTCCGGAAAACGAGTGACGTCATCGCTGATCCTTGGCGTCATCGCGCCATCCTAAAGAAGCGGCAGTTACGTCTTCGAGTGACGTCCAAGGAGTACCCGCTTCTTCCATTATTTGGGCTGTTGACAAGAGGGCAACTCTCCCCGATACTGGCTGGCCACATGTCAAATTCCTCCACCACCCTGGTACTGATTCTTATGTAACGTGTACGTAAGACATAACCGCGTGCACGCAACCCTCCACCTCCCGGTCGGGGGGTTTCTTCATACCCGAGAGACGAATCGATGCAAACAATTACAGGAGCCATAGCACTCATCAAGGCCCTCGAGAGAGAGGGTGTTGACGTCGTGTTCGGCGTACCCGGAGGCGCCATCCTCCCCGCCTACGACCCCTTGCTTGATAGCCCGATTCGCCACGTCCTCGCGAGACACGAGCAAGGGGCAGGCCACATGGCAGAGGGGTACGCCCACGCCACTGGCAAGGTCGGGGTGGTCATCGCCACATCCGGGCCCGGGGCTACCAACATCATGACCCCACTGCAGGATGCTCTCATGGACTCGGTGCCGCTCGTCGCTATCACGGGTCAGGTGGCCAGCTCCTCGATGGGCAACGACGCCTTTCAGGAGGCGGCAACAACCGGGATGGCGATGCACTGCACCAAGCACAGCTACCTGATCACCCGCGTCGAAGAGATCGCGACAGTCGTCCACGAGGCGTTCCATCTCGCCTCTAGCGGGCGCCGCGGGCCGGTTCTGATCGACATACCCAAAGACCTGCTGGCAGCGGAGGTCGAGTGGGTCGACCTCGAGCCGATCGACTTGCCGGGCTATAGGCCAACTACCTCGGGTCACCCTCGCCAGATCCGCCAGGCCATTGACTTGCTCATGAGCTCAGAGCGGCCCGTCCTGTACGTGGGTGGCGGCGTTATCGCGGCCGAGGCCAATGCCGAGCTGCTGGCCTTTGCCGAGGCAGCCCAAGTCCCAGTCACGACCACCCTGATGGCCCGCGGAGCGTTTCCCGATTCCCATCCGCTCGCCATGGGGATGCCGGGAATGCACGGCACATACACGGCTGTCACCGCCATCCAGAAGTCCGACTTGTTGGTGGCCCTCGGTACCCGTTTCGACGATCGGGTAACGGGCAACCCGGCGACCTTTGCGCCGGGAGCCAAGGTGATACATGTCGATGTCGATCCGGCCGAGATCGGGAAAGTGCGCAATGCCGAGGTACCCATAGTCGGCGACGCCAAAGTCGTCCTCGACCAGTTGAGCAAGGAGATGGCCAAGCGCACGGGTCCCGCTCCTCCCGGCCGCTCAGCCTGGCTGGAGACCGTCGCCAAGTGGCAGGATCAGCACCCACTCAGGTACGACCAGACCGAGGATGGTCCGGTCAAGGCCCAGTTCGTTGTCGAGCAGCTCTTCGAGGCGACAGATGGCCAAGCCATCGTCGTCTCGGGAGTTGGCCAGCACCAGATGTGGGCCAGCCAGTTCTGGAGCTTCTCGAGGCCGCGCACCTGGATCAACTCGGGCGGCCTGGGAACCATGGGTTTCGCAGTTCCCGCAGCGATCGGCGCCAAGGTTGCTTGTCCAGACGAGTTGGTCGTTGCCATCGACGGCGACGGCTCCTTCCAGATGACGTTCCAGGAGTTGGTGACGGCAGCCAGCGAGGGGATACCGGTAAAGGTGGTCCTCATCAACAACGGCGGCCACGGCATGGTGCGCCAGTGGCAGACTCTCTTCTATCGCCGGCGCTACTCGGCCACCGATCTCAACACCGGCTACCCGGACTATCCAGCTCTCGCAGAGGCGACCGGTTGGGTGGGAATCCAGGCTGCGACCCCCGCCGAAGTGAGGCCGGCGATCCAAAAGATGCTCGGGATCGATGATCGACCGGTACTCCTCGAGGTTCGAACGGACCCCGAGGAGATGGTCTGGCCCATGGTTCCGGCCGGCGGTTCCTGCGACGACATCCTCTTGGGGCCGGAGGACCTTCAATGAGGCACACGCTGTCTGTGACCGTTGAAGACAAGCCGGGCGTCCTCGCGCGGATCGCATCGTTGTGTGCCAGGCGCGGCTTCAACATCCGATCCCTCTCGGTTGGGCCGCTGCATCTGCCGGGATTGTCGAAGATCACGTTGGTGGTCGACGACGTCGAGGTGGAGCAGGTGACCAAGCAACTGCACAAGCTGGTGAACGTACTCAAGATCTCCGAACTCGACCCCGACGACTCTCTGGAGCGGGAGGTGCTGTTGGCGAGGATCGCCGCCAACTCTGACAACCGGCGTGAGGTGCGCGACGCTGCAGAGGTCTTCGGCGCTACGACCCTCGACGTTGGCGGCGACTCCATCACCTTTGAGCTATGCGACCACCCCTCCCGCCTGGGTGATTTCCTGAAGCTCGTCGAGCATTACGGGGTGCTCGACCTCGTCAAATCGGGCCGGGTGGCCCTCGCACGGGGCGCCAAGGCGAAGGCCGTGACGAACCAATGAGGAGTTACACATGACTGTTGAGATCTACTACGAAGGCGACGCCGACACCCAGCTGATCCAGGGCCGCAAGGTTGCTGTCATCGGATACGGCAGCCAGGGGCACGCGCATGCCCTCAACCTCAAGGAGGCCGGGGTGGAGGTCGTCGTTGGCTTGCGTGACGGCTCGTCTTCTCGCGCCCTCGCCGAGAGCGAGGGCCTCACCGTGCTTTCAGTAGCCGATGCAGCCGAATGGGCCGACCTGGTGATGATGCTGGTACCTGATCAGCACATGGCGGACGTCTACAGCAAACATGTAGCTCCCCACCTGCGGCAGGGAGATGCTCTCTTCTTCGCCCACGGCTTCAACATTCACTTCGACGAGATTTCTCCACCAGACGGCGTCGACGTAGCGATGGTCGCCCCCAAAGGTCCTGGCCACCTGGTCCGTCGCACCTACCAAGCAGGGAGCGGCGTTCCGGCACTGGTTGCGGTCAATCAAGACGCTTCAGGGAAAGCGATGCAGTTGGCCGTGTCCTACGCCAATGCCCTGGGCTCGACCCGAGCAGGCGTGTTGCCAACGACGTTCCGTGAGGAGACCGACACGGACCTCTTCGGCGAGCAGGTGATCCTGTGTGGGGGCGTCTCGGAACTGATCAAAGCTTCGTTCGAGACGCTGGTGGAAGCCGGCTACGCCCCAGAGTCCGCGTACTTCGAGTGTCTCCACGAGCTGAAGCTCATCGTCGA
>JAZFSG010000115.1:0-9199 GCA_036446035.1 Acidimicrobiia bacterium
CTGTCTGATCAGGCTGGGTGTGAGCTGTTTAGATCGCATGCCCTCGAGCGGCGCGAACCTCACAGGCTTCTTGAGGGTCGGCTCCGGGAGCAAGACGGAAGTCAGCGTGGCCACGATGGCAGCACCCAAGCCAGCCACCAGAACATCGATGCGCCCCACTACGGCGAAGAGCACTAGGCCAGCAATGGCGATCAAGAGTGCGATCCAGCCCATTACGAGAGCGATTCGCCGTCCCCGGCTGCTGCGCCAGGTCCGGCGGCGTCGATTCTTCCGTTGGCCCATATCCGGGGCATCGGCGTGCTACAGCTGTTCTTGATCACAACCCAGTTTGAGCGACTACAGAGAGTCTGAGCCGAATGAGTGCGGCAGTAGCTCCGCGAGGGTGTGTTGGCGGGCTTTGCCGTCGGGAGTACGCACGATGATGGTCTCCACGCCAAGCTCTCGCATCATCTGGCGACAGTTCCCGCACGGGTAGCAATCGCCCTCAGCGTCGATACAGGCGACCGCGATGGTCTTGATGTCGGTGTGGCCCGCTGTGACCGCATTAGCCATCGCCGAGGACTCAGCACATTGGGTCGAGCCATAGGCAGCGTTCTCAACGTTCACGCCCGTGAAGCGCTGGCCATCAGCGGCAACAGCGACGGCGCCAACACGGAAGTTGGAGTAAGGGGCGTATGCCGCCTCGGCTACCTCTGCGGCCTCTGCCAAGAGCTCATCTTCCATCTGGGTCCTCCAGTAGCGCATCTACGAACTGTTCTGGGATGAAGGGAATCAGGTCGTCCGCGGATTCACCGACGCCGATCAGCTTGATAGGTATGCCAAGCTGGCTCTCGACCGCCACCGCCATGCCCCCCTTGGCGGTGCCGTCCAGCTTGGTGACGATGATTCCGGTGACGCCAACGGCCTCGGAGAACATCTTGGCCTGGGCAATGCTGTTCTGGCCTCCGGTGCCGTCGAGGACCAAAAGCACCTCGTCGACGCCGCCCGCTTCGCGATCGACGATGCGTACGACCTTGGTCAGCTCCTCCATCAGGTTGGTATCGGAATGGAGTCGGCCCGCCGTGTCGATGATGACGACGTCGGTGCCGCGGGCCTTCGCCGCATCGAGCGCATCATGGGCGACGGAGGCCGGATCGGCGCCAACCTCTCCGTCGATCACATCGACCCCAACGCTCCCCGCCCAGACACGAAGCTGTTCCGCAGCTCCCGCCCGAAAGGTGTCGGCCGCCCCCAGGATCGCGGATGCGCCCAACTCCTGATATCGCTGCGCCAGCTTGGCGATGGTTGTTGTCTTGCCTGAGCCATTAACGCCGACGACCACCATGGCGACGGGGTCGGTGCCCAGGTGAGCCAGGTGGCGTTCCTTCTCCCCGAAGGTACTGACGAGCTCCTGGCGCAGCTTGTGACTTGCTGCCTCTGCGTCCAACGGATCCGATGTCCGGACACGACCGGTCAACTCGCTTGCCATCTCCACGCCGACATCAGCTGAAACCAGCATGTCCTCGAACTCCGACCAGAACACCTCATCGAGCTCGTGGCGGCCCTTCAGAAGCCCCAAGCGACCCCCCAGAGCGGCCCTGGTTGTCGCCAGCCGATCACCGAGCGACTTGGGCCTGACAACCGCCTCCTCGGCCTCAGCGGTCATTGAACGCGCAATGCGGCGGCGCGACGACGAGGCGAACCGGCTGATGACGATGACGGGAATCGCGATGATCGCTACGACGATCAGGGCGACGACAATTACGGTCGACGTATCCACTGAGGCTCCTCAGACGCGGGCATGGTCGAAGCGTTTGGCGAGAACCTTGGACGACTCGCCTGGCTCCATCGTGACGCCGTAGAGCATATCGGCCGCCTCCATCGTCTGTTGCTGGTGGGTGATCACCACAAGCTGCGACGAGCCTCGCAGCATCTCGATGAGCTTGAGGAACCGTCGCAGGTTGGCGTCGTCAAGTGCGGCCTCGACCTCGTCAAGGACATAGAAAGGGCTCGGACGGGCACGGAAGACGGCGAACAGAAAGGCCAGCGCCGCGAGCGATCGCTCCCCGCCGGAGAGGAGGCTGAGCCGGCTGACCTTCTTGCCCATCGGCTGGGCCTGGATCTCGAGCCCGGTTTCAAGCGGATTGTCCGGGTCGGTGAGGCGGAGCCGGCCCTTGCCGCCGGGGAACAGCACCGAGAAGTTCTCCTGGTAGAACCTATCGATCTCCTCGAACGCCGCCGTGAAGAGCTCTGCGATCTTGGAGTCCAACACTGTGATGACCTTGCGCAGTTCGCTGCGTGACTCGTTGAGGTCGGCGAGCTGCCCATCGAGGAACTCCGCCTCGGCTGCAAGCTCGCGGTACTCCTTGGCTGCCAACGGGTTGACCGGTCCCATCCGGCGCAGCTCGGCCTCGAGTTGGTCCAACCTGGCTCGGGGATCATCAACCTCGACGGCTGGTGCCTGAAGCGCCTGCTCCTCAGTGGCGTCGGCGTCGCGCCGGAGGCCCTCCGCGACTCCTTGACGCCGGGCGCGCCCTTCGGCGATCTCAACGGCAAGGGCAGCCAACCGCTCGCGACTCTCTGCGGTCTCGGCTTCGAGCGTCTTCTGCCGTTCGTGAACCCTGCCCAGCTTGGTTCCGGTGAATCCGGCCTCAGTCCGCAGCGTTCGCTGCCGCTCCCGAAGGGTCGCCACGTGGCCGCGAACGACCTCCATGGCTCGCTTCGCCATGTCCTCCGTTATCTCAAGGCCATCGATCTGGAACGCCTCGACGGGGGCGTCGTCCCATCCCTCCAACTGTGTAGCAACGTCGACTCGGCGCTCCTCGAGCATGCGGCGGCGTTCCTCTGTCTTGGCGAGCTCAGCCGCCGCTGCCTCCCGCTCTCCCTGAGCCTGCTCCCTCTTGACGCCGACCTTTTGCTTACGCTCCGACAGCTCCGCCCAGGCCTCGTGATGTCGAGCGTCCTCGCCCTCGAAGGCATCGAGCCTGCTGCGCAACGCCACAAGCCGCTCATCGCGAGCGACAGCGGCCTCCGCGAGCAACCTTCGTTGTTCGTCGAGCCTTGCCACCTCAGCGTCGCTGTCCGCCTTGGCACGCTGAATCCTGGCGAGAGCTTCGGTGGCGCCGCCGAGGCGAGTCTCCAGCACCTCAAGTGACTCGAGGGCGGAGCGCTCGGCTCCCCTAGCTTCGTCGAAGGCCCGAGTGGCGACGGCGAGTCGGCTTTCCGCTCTCCTGGCTTCGTCGTCGGCCCGGTCCTCGGCGGCCTTGGCGTCCTCGAGACCAGCCTCGTCGATGCCGGCAGGGTCGTAGGCACGGATACCGGTGGCTGTGATCAGATCGCCTTCCGGCGTTACCGCGCGGAGGTCAGGAGCTCTCTGCAGAAGGTCCCAGGCCGTCTTCCATCCTTCGACCAATAGCACGTCGCCGAGCAGAGTCTGGGCAAGCTGTTGGTCGGCACCCGGACCGAGCCGCTCGACGAGGGCGTCAACCCCCCACTCGGCAGCGATCTTGGATGCTGATCTCACCGGAGATGCGGCTGCCGTCACCACCGGAATCCCACCGACTCCTCCCGATTTCAGTTCGGCGACCACCGACTCGACGCCGGCCAAGCCATCGGCGACGACGCCGTCCGACCAATGGCCCAGAGCGACCTCTACGGCAACGGCCAGCCCTTCGGGCACGTCGAGTGCCTCGACGATCGATGCGACGACGTGGGCAGATGAGGCAACCATGTCCCTGGACGATTCGTCAGTGACTCCGGACAAGGCTGCCTCCGTGGCCTCGACGCGGGCACGGCACCGAGTCACTTCGAACTGAGCTTGTTGCCAGGCCTCCTCGGCCGTTTCCCAGGCACGCTGTGCTTTTTCCCGGCTCTGGCTTGCAACGTCGTAGGTGGCAGCGATGGCTCCGACCTCGATGTCCAGCTGCTGGCTCTCGACACTCAGGCGCTCGACCTCGGCTGCCTCGTCAACGGTTCTGGCCGCGATCAGCTCCAGGCGGTGGGCAACGGCTTCTGCGTCGCGGCGATCGCGCTCTGCAGCGCCCTCCAGAGATGCTTGCTCACCCCGCAGCACAGCCAACACGCCTTCCGCAGGAAGCTGGCCCTGGTCGGCAAGAACCCGCTCCTCGTCCTCGAGGGCCCGCAGCGCAGTTGCGGCTCTATCGACTTTCGACCGAAGCAAGCGGTCCTCTGCTTCCGCTCTCTGCAGGTCGGCGAAGAGGTCCTGGGCCTCGAGTTCCAGGTCGCGACGACGTTCACCATGGCCTCGTCGGCTGCTCTCGAGGGCTACTCGGCGCTCTCGAGCGACGGTCGCCACCTTGTGAAAGCGCTCGGCGATGGTCTCGAGGCGAGCGGCCGCTGCGGTGTCTCGCTCCAGCGACTTGCCTGCGTCCCCCGCCTTGTCCTGGAGGCCGGCGAGCTCGCGTTCCAGTTCTGCGAGCTCTGCGATCGCGGCGGTTACTCGCTCGGATCGCGTTGCCTCCTCGGTGGTTGCCGCATCGAGCCGGCCGTCGATCGACCTGAGCTCGGTGGCACCAATGTGGAGGTAGAGAGCCCTTACCTCTTCCTTCACCGACTCGTGCTTCTCGGCGGCGACGGCCTGCCGCTTCAGGGGGCGCATCCGTTTGTTGTGCTCCCGCAGGATGTCCTGGAGTCGCTTGACATCGTCCGCCGTCTGCTCCAGGCGACGTATCGAGCGATCGCGGCGATTGCGATGCTTCACGACGCCAGCCGCTTCTTCGAGGACCGTCCGATGCTCGTCTGGCCTGGCGTTGAGGATCGAGGCGATCCGGCCCTGGGCCACGATCACATGAAGGTGGCGTCCAACGTGCCCATCGTTGAGGAGCTCCTGAATATCGAGCAGCCGGCAGTCGGTCCCGTTGATCTCGTACTCGGAAGTGCCGTCGCGAAGGAGCCTGCGGGTGATCGATACCTCTTCGAGATCGAGAGGAAGTTGGCGCTCGGCATTGTCGAAGGTGACGGTGACCTCGGTGCGATTCAGGGCAGGACGAGAGGCGGTACCGGAGAAGATGACATCCTTCATCTCGTTGGTTCGGAGGTTGGAAGTCGCCTGGGTGCCGAGGACCCACGACACCGCATCAACGATGTTGGATTTGCCGGATCCATTGGGCCCGACGACAACGTTGACACCGGGCTCGAAATCAAGTCGAGTCCGGTCGGCGAACGACTTAAAGCCGCTTAGTGAAAGGGATTTCAGGTGCAAGGGCAGGGTGAGCGTATCGCTGGGGTTGGCCAATCCCGCGCATTATGAGGGCGCTATAACGGCTGGCAGCTGGGGCACCAGAAGCTCGACCGCTGCCTCACGACGGTTCTGCGAAGTGGCGTCCCACAGCGTTCGCAAGGCTCGCCCTCGCGTCCGTACGCCTTGAGGCGAGACAGGTAATTCCCGGCCCGCCCGTCCGGGAGGAGATAGGCGAGGTCGTTGAGGCTGGTACCTCCGTGGCGGAGCCCGGCCTGGAGCACCGGGCGCACCGCCTTGCGCACGGCAGCCACCTGGTCGGGAGACAGCTCGTCGGCCGGTGTCGTCGGCGCTACCCGAGCGCGAAAGAGCACCTCGTCCGCGTAGATATTGCCGAGGCCGGCAAGGACCCGTTGGTCGAGCAAGACCGCCTTTATGGGGGCGCGGCGCCGAGCAAAAGCTTCCCCCAGCTTGGCTGTCGTCGGAAGCTCGGTGAGGGCGTCCGGTCCCCACAGCGACGGGGGCCACTCCGCGAGCTCATCGGGCGTGAACACTGCCATGTACCCGAAAGTGCGGGGGTCCACGAAGCGCACGGTCGTGTTGGACCCCTTGATGGTCAGCAAGATGTTGGTGTGCGGCGGCTCCGGTTCGGCGGCATCGGCAACCGCAACTCGACCGGACATCCCGAGATGAGTGACCCAGGTGAGGTCACCGTCGAGATCGCCGAGTATCGCCTTTCCGTGGCGGCGCAATCCGATCACGCGGCGGCCGACGATCCGATCCGCGAAATCGGTGGCCCGGTGCTGGTGACGCACCATCCGCGGGCGTCGCACCGCAGCACTGGCAAACACCTTGCCGACAGCGTGCGGCTCCAGGCCGCGCCGGGTTGTCTCGACCTCGGGGAGCTCAGGCACCCTCGAGCGCCTCGAGAGCGAGGCGTGCCGCCTCCTGTTCTGCCCGCTTCTTCGAGCTCCCCGCTCCGCTACCGACCACCTTGCCGTCGACAGATACTTGGACGACGAATTCCTTGGCGTGATCGGGCCCCGCGGAGCTGGCGACGTACTCCGGCCTGCCGCCGGAAACCGCAACGACTTCTTGCAGTCGCGACTTGTAATCGAACTTCCCTGGGTGGTCGACGCGGGCGGCCACCCGCGATGCCCAGAGACGCAGCACTACCTCTGCGGCGGCTTCGAAGCCTGCCTCGACATAGACGGCGCCGATGACGGCCTCGAGAGTGTCGGACAGGATCGATGGCTTCGTCCTGCCCCCCGTTCGCTCCTCACCGACGCCAAGGATGACGGCTTGTCCGACGCCCATCGCTTCCGCCACCTCTGCCAACGGCGGCTCACCAACCACCGCCGCTCTCGTCTTTGCCATCTCGCCCTCAGCGAGGCCCGGGTACTCGCCGTACAGAAGATCGGCAACGGCGAGATCCAGAACCGCATCCCCAAGGAATTCGAGCCTCTCGAAAGACTCGGAGGCAGCGCCCTCGGCGACGGCAGACCTGTGGGTCAGAGCCATCCGCAGCAGCTCGGGGTCACGAAACGTGTAGCCAAGCGCGGCTTGAAGGTGCTCGGTGGACACGTCAGCCAGCGAGGCCTGCGGCCACCCTGCCGGGGAGATCGCGGGCCGCCCCTTCAGCTGCCATGCGAAGTGCGTTGGTGACGGCGATACGCGAACTCGAGCCGTGGGCGATCACGACCACCCCCTTGGTGCCGACAAGGTGAGCGCCGCCGTAAGACTCGGGGTCGATGCGCTCATTGATCCCGGCAAGGCGTCCGGCAAGCGCATGAGCCAGCTCGGGATCCGCCTCGTCGAGCAGGGCTTCGGTCGTCACGTGCGCCAAGAAGCGAGCCGCTCCCTCCGATGTCTTGAGCATGACGTTGCCGGTGAAGCCGTCGGTGACGAAGACGTCGGCCTTATCCGTGGCAAGGTCGTAGCCCTCGACGTTGCCAATGAAGTTGACCGGCAACTTCGACAGCAAGGCATGCGCTTCCTTCTCGAGGGCGCGGCCCTTGCCTTCTTCCTCGCCGATATTCAGAAGGCCGACCCGCGGCTCGGTCTTGGCGAGGTAAGTGGTAGCGAGGGCGCTTCCCATTACCGCGAACTGAGCCAGATGCTCGGCGTGACACTCGATGTTCGCCCCGACATCCAGAACCACGATCCCGTCCCCGGCGGGAAACAGCGATCCGATTGCCGGACGGGAGACTCCAGGGAGTCGGCCGATGATCAAGGCCGCCGCGGCCAGGGTCGCACCCGTTGAACCGGCGGAGACCATGCCAACAGCCTCCCCCGCCTCGACCAACCTGGCGGCAACGGCCACCGAGGCGTCCTTCTTCTCCCTGATGGCGGACCCGGGATCATCGTCCATCCCGATGACCTCGGTGGCGTTGATCGTTGGGAGGTCGGCACCGTCTGCGTCGAGGAGCGCCTGCAGCTTCCCTTCGTCGCCGATGAGAACAACGTCGACGCCCTCACGCGCCGCGAGGATCGCACCTGCGACGAGTTCTTCGGGAGCTCTATCGCCGCCCATCGCGTCGAGTGCGATGCGGGCCACTAGCGCCGGCCGTGTCGGCGACCATCACTGGGGGTCGTCGCCGGGCGGTGACGGAAGACGGAAGATGTTGCTTGACGCGCCACTAACTGACCGGCAGCGTCTCCCTGCCCTTATACGTGCCGCACTCGGGGCAGACTCGATGAGGCATCTTGGCGGCGTTGCACTGAGGACACACGGCGGTCCGGGGCGCGGCAAGCCGCCACTGCGCCCTGCGACGCCGCGTTCTGGATCTCGACATCTTCTTCTTAGGAACCGCCATTGGAATTCACTCCTGATCGAAAAGCGAGCGCAACTCGGCGAACGGAGAGACCGATTCGGCCTCATGCCCCGAGCACGCATTGGTATTCAAGTCGGTGCCGCACTCCGGGCAAAGTCCCTTGCAGTCAGTTCGGCAAATCGGCACCAGGGGAACTGCCAGCAAAAGCTCGTCGCGCAGCATCGGTTCGGTGTCGATAACGTCCGCGATCACCATGTATTCATTGCCCTCGTCGGTCACGAAGTCCTGTGCGAAGCGGACGCGGAGCGGATTCTCGAACAGCCTGAGGCACCGATTGCAGGCCTGATCGAAGCTGGCCTCGACAACCCCTGTCACCATCACTCCGCCGGCGTGGCCGCTCATGGCCAGGTCGGCGATCACATCGCTGGCGAGCGTACTGCCTTCGAGCTTCCAGTCGGCCCGCGTGGCTATGTGGACGTCGCGCCCGACTCCAGGCTCGAGATCGGCGACGGCGAACACGAAAGGTGAGGTTTCCACGAGGACCTGCATTCTAGAAAAGACCGCTACTTAGAGATCGGTGCTTCTGGGGGCGGCTGACGGGCTTCGTGAAGCACGCCGCGCGACGCCCTGACCTGCTGCAACAGTTCGCCGAGCACGGTTTCCGCCTCGGCGAGACGGTCCTCGGCGAGATCCTCGCCCTCGAGGCGCACTCGACGAGCCTCGGTCTCGGCATTTCGAACAAGCGCGTTGGCCTCTTCGACGGCTTCCTTGACGATGTAGGACTCCGAGACCATCTCCGAGGAACGTTGCCGCGCCGCGTCCATGAGCTCCTTGGCCTTCTCGTTCGTTCGAGAAACGAAAGCGTCGCGTTCCCGCACCATCCAACGAGCCGCCCTCAGTTCCTCGGGGAGGTTGTCCCGCAGCTTGCGTAGCTGGCCGAGGAGCTCCTCGCGATCGAGCATCACGTTGCCGGAAAGGGGAACGCTCTTGGCGCCTTCGGCAGCGGCGATGAGGTCATCGACTAGTTCCAGCATGGCACCCGGTGTCGGTGGCGCGTTCATGTTGCAACCCTCTCTTTGAGCGCTTCTTCGACGTGCGGAGGCACCAGCCCCGAGACAGACCCACCGAGGCGAGCGACTTCTTTGATCATCGACGACGACAGGTATCCGAACTCGGGTTTCGTAGCCACGAACATCGTGACGATGCCCGAGAGGTTGCGATTCATCTGGGCCATCGAGAGCTCGTAATC
>JAZFSG010000116.1:0-11172 GCA_036446035.1 Acidimicrobiia bacterium
GGTGGCGCGCTCGCCAAGAGCATCGTTATGGCCGCCATCGGATTGTTGGCGATGACCACTTTCCTCAAGCGGCGCGACCTCGTCTGACATTCTGAGTATTGGTTCTGCCGCGCCCGGTATTGCTCTAGCCTCCAACTTCATGGCGCTGACACAATGTCCCGAGTGCGGGGAATCTGAAAGGCTGAGCGGCCAACAAGCCGGAGAGACCATCTCCCTCCGCTGCGCAGCGTGTGGCGCCTCCTGGGAGCGAGAGACCACCCGCCGCTGTCGCAATTGCGATTCCGATGACCTGCGCTACACCCCTAAGCCCCTGTGGGAGAAGGGCCGAGGAGAACAGCGAACCCCGGCCGGCAGGATCGACGCTTATGCCTGCAACGCCTGTGGTGAAGCCGACGTCGTCGCCTCGATAGGAGAGCATCGTTGAGCCGCCGTCTCGCGGTTGCCGCCTCCCTGGCCTTGTTAGTGACCTTGGTGGCGCCCGTCGAGGCGGCGTCCACTCCCACCAGCGACCCGGCACCGCAGATCATCGGAGGCTCAACGGTCCCCGCCGCCAAGTACCCCTTCGTCGTGGCCCTGCAGCTCGGCCTAACCCAATGCGGCGGCTCGGTCATCTCGCCGACATGGGTGCTCACCGCGGCCCATTGTGTTACCGACACATTTGGGGTTGAGGACGTGCTTCCCGCCGACTCCGACGTCATCATCGGCCGCTACGACCTCACAACCGGCGACGGCGTGACCATCGTGGCCAGCGACATCCTGGTGCACCCGCTGTGGGACGGCGAAGGCGATGACCTCTTCGAGTACGACTTTGCCCTAATCGAGCTGAGCAGCGCCACCGCAGCGACTCCAATTCAGCTGGCTACTGTCGCCGACGTCGGCCTGTACGACGCCGGCGACCCCGCCACGGTGATGGGATGGGGCTGGACGCTTCCCGGCAGTGGCCCCTCGTCCCTCATTCTCAAAGAGGTCGACATTCCCATCATCTCCGACGCCGACTGCAGCGTTCCCTGGATCCTCGATCCGGCCTCCGAGGTCTGTGGTGGCACCGACACCGAAGATGCCTGTGTTGGTGACAGCGGTGGCCCGCTGGTGGCGCCGCCGGGAACCAGCGGCTGGAAGCTGATCGGCGTCGTCAGCTCTGGGCCACTCCCCTGCGCCACCGCCATTCCGCCGTACGCCCCAGGAGAAGGTCCGGGCATCTATTCCGAGGTGGCGGCCGCCATACCGTGGATCCTCTCAGTGGGAGCGATCAACCCGCCCGTCGCGGTCGCCGACGGCGGTGTCGGGTTCACGACTGCCGAGGAAACGCCGTTCACAACGGCCAATGTCACTGCCAACGACACCGACGTCGAGGACGGAACGCCTAATGCATCAACGACCACTATCACCGTTGGCTTGACACCACCGACAGCAGGGATCCTCGTCAATAAGGGCAACGGCACATTCGACTTCGCACCAACCCTCGACTTTGCCGGGGCAGCGTCTTTCTCCTACACGGTGGACGACTCGACAGGAGCCACCTCGAACCCGGCCATCGTCACCATCACCGTCACTCCAACCCCGGACGATCCGGTGGCGAACAGCCAGGCAGCGACGACGGCCCCCGGCATACCGACGGTGCTGACCCTGACCGGGTCGGATGCCGACGGCGAGTCGCTGACGTTCTCGATCATCAGCGGACCGACGCACGGTGCGCTCGGTGCGCTCGCCCCGAGCCCACCGCACTCGGCAACGCTCACCTACACGGCCACGGGCGGCTACCTCGGACCAGACTCCTTCTCCTTCATGGTCGACGACGGCACAGGGGGGACTGACACGGCCATTGTCTCGCTGACCGTCAGCGCTCCCGAGTGGACGAGCGGCCTCGTCGACGTCACCGCCGGCAAGTGGTACCTGCGCAACTCCATCGGCGCCATCACGTCCTTCTTCTACGGCAATCCAGGGGACCTGCCGATCTCGGGAGACTGGGACGGAAACGGCACGTCGACACCGGGGCTATACAGACAGAGCGATGGCTTCTTCTACGCCCGCAATGCCAACAGCGTCGGCATCGGCGACGCCAGCTGTTTCGCCGGCGACCCCTCCGACGTCCCAATCGTCGGCGACTGGGACGGTGATGGCGACGACAACCTGGGCCTCTACAGGCCTTCTGAGCAGAGGTTCTATCTCTTCACCACCGAGTGCACCGGATCCCCGATGGGCACCGCCCAGATCTCGCTCGGCTTCGGCAACCCCGGAGACAAGCCGGTGTCCGGAGACTGGGACGGCGACGGCATCACCGAGATCGGGCTGCACCGGGAGTCCACCGGGTTGTTCTACTGGAGGAACACCCTGACGACGGGCAACGCGATTGGGGCGATCTTCTTTGGCGACCCCGATGACCGCTTCATTGCGGGCGATTGGGGCATCGTCGACAGCTCTGCCACTCCGGCCATCTTCCGGCCAGGCGACCGCGGCTACTACTTCCGCCACACCCTGACCGAGGGTCCCGCCGATTCCCAGTTCACCTGGACGGGCGCCGGCGCTGGCTGGCTGCCGGTGTCGGGTACGTTCGGCCTCGGGTAGCCGCCTAGCCCTTCTTGGACTCGGCGAAGAGGTCGGCGATCTCCTTGGTGAGGTCGTAGAGGGCCTGGGCCTTCTCCATCGAGATCTCCTGCATGTTCTGTGTGCACAGGTGGCCGGCCTCGAAAAACTTGGAGTGGAGATCGGGCCAACGCTCGACATGGGCAGGCTTGAAGTACTGGGTCCACAGCACGTCGAGCAGCTCGTACTTGCACTTCTTGGCGTGCTCCTCCTTGTTGGAGACGCGTCGGCCAACGGCCTGGACGTACTCGGCGTGCTCCTGACGGCTGGCATCTGCGGCCGGCGGATCGAGGGCTAACAGCTGCTCGGCCATCTTGAGGACGGTCTCTGCGGCGTTCATGGCGAACGCTGGGTCGTAGATCCCGCAAGGGACGTGACAGTGAGCGTGGGCGACGCGACTCGGCTTGAAAAGGCCCATGGGATACCTCCAGAATTGAACGGAGCTAACACGATATACACTCGTCCGCCGCAGCGCTGCAAGGAGGCCAAATGGGAAGACGTCTCACGACCGCCTCGGCGATCGCCGCCGCCGCCGGGATCCTCGTCAGCCGCGACTTCACCCGCTTCTCGGTGGTTGAGGAGTCGATGGCGCCCGCCCTGCTGCCGGGCGACTACCTGATCGCCAAGCGTGTCAGGCGTCCGCCGAATCGGGGCGACGTCGTCGTCTTCGAGCATCCGACGCGAGCCGGCTTCCATCTCATCAAGAGAGTCGTTGGGCTGCCGGGCGAGCGCGTCGACATCGCCGGCGGTCAGGTGCACGTCAACTCAAGGCCGCTGGCCGAACCATGGGCCAACGGACCAACCACCGGCGAAGGGTCGTGGCGGCTTGGCGCGAGTGAGGCCTTCGTACTTGGCGACTCGCGGGCCGATTCCGCAGATGACAGCCGAACGCTGGGGCCGATTGCCCTCGAGGCCTTGGAATGGCGGGCCGTCCTTCGCTATTGGCCCCTCACGCGCGCGGGGCGCCCCGCATCTCCAGACGGCTAGCTCAAGAACGCTGTCGATCAAGCCGAAACCTAGGGGAACGTCCACGGAGTGTTCCCAATGTCTGAAAAACAGCGTCTCGTAACGCGAAGCGACATGGATGGCCTGGTATCGGCAGTTCTGCTGCGCGAGGCTGGGCTCGTTGACGAGATCAGCTTCGTTCACCCCAAAGACATGCAGGACGGCCTCGTCGAGGTCACCGGCCGAGACATCCTCACCAACCTCCCCTACGCCGAGGGGGCCCACCTCGTATTCGACCACCACTTCTCGGAGAGGCTGCGGAATCCGATCACGCCAGGCAACCACATCATCGACCCGAACGCCCCCTCGGCCTCACGCGTTGTCTATGACTACTTCGGTGGCGAGGATCGCTTCCCCAGCCGCTGGGACGACATGTTGGCCGCAGTCGACAAGGCAGACGCGGCGATGTTCACCCTCGACGATGTACTCGAGCCAAAGGGCTGGGAGCTGCTCGGCTTCCTGATGGACGCCAGGACCGGCCTCGGCCGATTCCACGACTTCCGAGTCTCCAACTACCAGCTCATGATGCAGCTCATCGACTATTGCTCAGAGCACGGGATCGACGAGATCCTGGCGCTGCCCGACGTCAAGGAGCGAATCGACCTCTACTTCGGATACGAAGAGAGGTTCAAGGACCAGATCACCAGGTGCTCCGAGATCCACGACAACCTTCTTGTGCTCGACCTGCGGGCGGAGAAAACGATCTGGCCCGGCAACCGCTTCATGCTCTACGCCATGCACCCGGAGCTCAACATCTCTATGCATGTGATCTGGGGCAAGCAGCAGCAGAACGTTGCGCTCGCCGTCGGCAAGTCGATCTTCAATCGGAGTTCCCGGACCAACGTTGGCGAGCTGATGCTGGCGTACGGCGGCGGCGGCCACGTCAGTGCCGGCACCTGCCAGGTGGAGACCGCGGACGCCGAGATCACCAAACTCGAGCTCATCGGCAAGATCCTCGCAGACGGCTAGTCGGTACCGCGACCTAGCATCCCAGCCTGACATCGAAAGCGGCGAAAGCCCTCCTGCTGCTGGGACGTCGTCCCATTGTCTCCAAAGGTGATCTGACGCTGCCCGGCATCAGCTCCCCGCTGAGTATCCATCGCGACCGCTTCGGCGTGCCCCACATCTATGCGACAGACGACAAGGACGCCGCCTTCGGTATCGGATTCTGCCATGGCCAGGATCGTTCGTTCCAGCTGGAGATCCTGCAGCGGATGTCCCGAGGGACTCTCGCCGAGCTCTTCGGCCCCGACCTCGTTGCCATCGATCGCCTGTCGCGCCGCTTCGGCTTCGCGAGAGCTGGGGCGGCCCGCCTTGACTTCCTGACAGTCGAGCAGATGGCCCTCGTAGCGGGCTACGCGGACGGTGTGAACTCGGGACGCAGCAAAGGAACGACTCGCCCGCAGCATGAGTTCGCCTTATTGCGCCGCAAGCCATCGCGCTTCACCCTCGCAGACGCCATGGCGATCCTCAGCCTCGAGAGCTTCTTTCTTGCCGGCAACTGGGACGCCGAGCTCGCCAGGCTGCTGGTGTTGAGCCAGGACGGGCCTGAGGCCCTCTCGGCCATCGAGCCCACCTACCCCAGCTGGCACAACGTGTCGACTCCCCCTGGCGCCACCGCCGGCATCGTCGAGAAGCTCGGCGCCGACATCGTGGCGCTCAGCGAGTGGCTTCGCATCGAAGGGGCGTCCAATGCCTGGGCAGTCTCTGCCAAGCGATCCAAGACGGGGAGGCCGATCTTGGCCAACGACCCTCACCTGGGCCCTCTGTTGCCGGCCCACTGGTACCTGTGCCACGTGGTCACACCGCAGTGGGCTGTGGCCGGAGCCAGCTTCGTGGGCGGGCCCACCATGGCCTCGGGCCACAACGGTCACGCGGCGTGGGGCGTCACAGCGGGACTGGCCGACAACACGGACCTGTTCCTCGAACGCATCGACAACGGGACGGTCCTCGATGCCGACGGTCCCTCCGAGGCCGAGACCATCCGCGAGGTCATCTCTGTGAGGGGAGCCGAGTCCGTTATCGAGGATGTCATCATCACCGAGAGAGGGCCGGTCATCGGCCCCGCTCTCGAAGGCGGCCTCGACGCCATCTCGGTGCGTGCGACCTGGCTGCAGCCGGGCCCAGTCGATGGCCTCTTCTCCATCCATCTGGCCACCAGCTTCGAGGAGTTCCGGGGGTCGTTCGTGTCGTGGCCGGCCGCCTCGTTCGGCCTCATCTACGCCGACGCCGATGACAACATCGGCTACACACTCGTCGGCGACGTTCCGCGGCGGCGGCGCGGTGACGGGACGCTCCCGCTCCCCGGATGGCTGCCAGACGCCGGATGGCATGAGGATCCAGTCGCCCACCAGGACATGCCCCATGATCTCAACCCGCCGGACGGTTGGGTGGCGACAGCCAACAACCGCCCAAAGGCGGAGGGCGACCCCAACCTCGGCCGCGACTTCATCGACGGATACCGGCTGGGACGAATCGTTGAATTGCTCTCCGGCCAGTCGAAGTGGGACCTCGAAGGGATGCTCACCGCGCAGCTCGATCAGCGGTCGGGACCCTGGTTCGAGGTCAGGGAGACGATCATCGCCTCCCTGCGATCCGACTCCACCACCGCCGAGCTCGCAGAAACGTTGGCGGCCTGGGACGGGGTGGTCTCCGCCTCCTCGACGGAGGCAACGGTGTTCGAGTTGCTGTGGACCGAGCTCGACCGGCGAATCGTTAGCGCTAAAGCACCTCGCGCCGCCGCCTGGGCACTGGGCCGCGGCTTCAATGCCGTCGTCCCCTTCGGAATTCTCGGATGGCGAAGAGGCAGCCGGATATCGGCCCTCCTCCGCGACAAACCGCCGGGGTGGTTCGCGGACGGCTGGGACGCCGAGATCGTGGCAGCAGCCACCGCCGCCAAGGAGAGAGCCGCGGCTTTGGACGACCAGGCTTGGGGGAAGGCACGTCCGCTCGTCTTTCGCCACCCGCTGGGAATGCGGCCTCCCCTCGATCGCGTCTTCAACCTCGGACCCATCGAGTGGGGCGGTGATGGATCGACGGTGAGCCAGGCAGGCACAGACCCGATCGACCCTCTCAACCCCATGACCTTGGCGGTCGCCTCGCTGCGAACCGTCATCGACGTTGGGGACTGGGAGCAATGCCGCTTCGTGATCCCCGGAGGTCAATCGGGCAACCCGCTGTCCCCGCACTACGACGATCAGCTGCCGTTGTGGACCCGCGGCGACGGCATACCCATCGCCTGGAGTGACGATGCCGTTGCCGCCGCCACTCGATCGACCTTGCGCTTGTTTCCCGAAAACCGCGATGAGGCGCCACATGGCGCTACAACACGGCCATGATTCCCAGGGCGCCGCAACGCGACGGCGACGACTCAGTCGAATAGGTAGGTAAACAGCGATGCGAAACCCTCTGGCGACGACGGGCCGTGCTCTCGGTCGGCTCAAGAACGACTTCGTCGGACTGCCCACCTCCCGCAAGGTGCTGCTCGCGGGTGGAACCGTGGTCGTCGTTGTTGCATTTGGCTTCGGCGGGGCCGCCCTGCTCAGCAACGACAGCACGACGCCCGCGACAACCGTTCCGCTGGCAGTCACAACGACGACCACGACAACGACGCCGGCGACCACGAGCACGACCTCGACTACGACCACTACCACCACCATCGCTGCGTTGTCGTCTCCGCTGAACGGCTTGCCAGCCGAGGACCCAGCCCTGCTGGAGCGCCGGGCCATGGCAATCAAGATCGACAACCACGCCAACGCCAGGCCGCAGTCAGGCCTCAGCGACGCCGACCTTGTCTACGAGCTGCTGGTCGAGGGTGGACTCAGTCGATTCATCGCCATCTTCCACGACAACGACTCCACCTATGTCGGGCCGATTCGCTCGGGGCGGCCGACCGACCCAACCCTCATCCGTCCCACGGGTGCCGTGATGGTGTACTCGGGTGCCCAGCCTTGGGTGCAATCGATCATCGTCAGCGCCGGGGTGCACCTGATCGGCGAGGGCGAAGGGACATTCCGCATCGACAGTCGCTCTGCGCCCCACAACCTCTACGGCGACACGCTCGCCCTGAGGACCGTCGCCGACAGTCGTGACTACGCCGATGAGGCGCCGCCAACGTTCTTCGAGATCGGTGACTACGCGGGCGGTGAACCGGCCGCGCAGATCTCGACGACCTGGGACTCGGCGAATCGCGTCCTGTGGATCTGGAACGGCGAGACCTACAGCCGCTTCACCAACGAGCTCCCCCACAACGAGATCGACGTTGTCGGCGTCCAGACCCAGGTCACGACCGACTTCATCGTGGTGCTCACGGCCACCAGGTACACGGCTCGGCCTCCAGGTGACGGCACTGCCGTCCCGGCCCTCGAGACGACCGGAAGCGGCGATGCCTTCGTGTTCGCGGACGGTATGGTCGTCGAAGGAGAGTGGTCGCGGGGCGCTATCGCCGACCCATTCACGCTGACGGACGCGGCGGGCAACCCCCTGATGGTGCCGACAGGTCGTCCGTGGGTCGCCGTCTTTCCCAACACCCAACCTCTGACGTGGCTGGCCGAACCAGCGTCATGAGTCGCCGACGGTCACACTTACAATTGCGCCGATGTAGTCGAACGGGCGAGGAACCATCGTGAGCACCGAAGCACCCGCGCCCTCGGCGGAAGAAACCACCCACCTGGTCATCCGATTCGCCGGAGACAGTGGCGACGGCATGCAGCTTGCCGGGAACCGTTTCACCGACGCATCTGCGCTATTCGGCAACGACATCGCGACCCTTCCCAACTTCCCCGCCGAGATCCGTGCCCCTGCTGGGACCCTTCCTGGCGTGTCCTCGTTCCAGGTCCACATAGCCGATTGGGACATCCTCACGCCGGGCGACTCGCCCGACGTCCTGATCGCCATGAACCCGGCAGCGTTGAAGGCCAACGTCGGCGATATGCAAAAGGGCAGCGTCATCATCGCCAACTCCGACGCGTTCGAAGAGAGAAACCTCAACAAGGCCGGCTACGAGTCCAACCCTCTGACCGACGGATCCCTCGACAACTTCACGCTGCTGACGGCACCCATGGAGGAGCTGACGAAGCAGGCGGTCGAGGGAACGGGGGTCAAGGGAAGAGCAGTGCTCCGCTCCAAGAACTTCTTCGCCCTTGGCCTTTCGTCCTGGGTGTTCACGCGCAGCCTCGACACGACGATCGACTGGCTGGAGAAGAAGTTCCAGAAGACGCCTGAGGTGGCCGCGGCCAACATCGCCGCCATGAAGGCTGGGTACAACTTCGGCATCACGACCGAGGCGTTCCAGCGAACATACGAGGTAAAACCGGCCGCCCTGCCCGCAGGCACCTACACGAACATCACCGGCAACCAGGCGACCGCGTGGGGACTCATCGCCGGAGCGCAGGCCGCCAAGCTTCCGCTCTACTACGGGTCATATCCGATAACGCCGGCGTCGAGCATCCTCGAGGAATTGGCTCGCCACAAGAACTTCGGGGTTCGCACATTTCAGGCCGAGGATGAGATCGCAGCGATCGGCTCGGCAGTGGGGGCCGCTTTCGCGGGACACCTCGGCGCCACCGGAACCAGCGGACCGGGCCTCGCCCTCAAGAGCGAGACGCTGAGCATGGCGCTGATGCTCGAGCTGCCCCTCGTCGTCGTCAACGTCCAGCGGGGCGGACCGTCGACCGGGCTTCCGACCAAGACCGAGCAGACAGACCTGCTGTTCGCCATGTACGGCAGGCACGGCGAAGCGCCACTGCCGATCGTGGCCGCGGCGACGCCCTCCGACGCTTTCGACTCGGCGGTCGAGGCATGTCGCATCGCGCTCAAGTACATGACCCCGGTCATCTTGCTTTCCGATGGCTACATCGCCAACAGCTCCGAGCCGTGGCGCTTGCCCGTCGTGGCCGATCTGCCTGATCTCACCGTCGTCTATGCGACCGGGCCCATCGCCGACAACCAGTACCTCCCCTACCTGCGCGACCCGACGACGGGCGCCCGGCCTTGGGCAGTGCCGGGTACCCCCGGCCTCGAGCACCGCGTCGGCGGACTCGAGAAGCAGGAGCTGACCGGGAACGTTTCCTACGACCCGACGAACCACGAACGGATGACCATCGCCAGGGAGGAGAAGGTCCGCAATATCGCCAACGACATCCCAGATGCCGTGGTCGACACCGAGGACGGGGCCAAGGTCTTGGTCGTCAGCTGGGGCTCCACCTATTCCGCCAGTACGGCTGGGAGCCGTCGAGCCAGACGAGCTGGGCACAAGGTCGCCTTCGCCCACCTGCGCCATCTCAACCCCTTCCCGCCGAACCTCGGCGAGGTACTCGCTTCCTACGAAACCATCCTCGTTCCCGAGATCAACCGAGGTCAGTTGACCCGTCTACTGCGGGCCGAGTTCCTGGTCGCAGCCGAGTCCTTCTCCAAGGTCCAAGGAGCACCCTTCGGGGCCGCCGAAATCGAAGACAAGATCATCGAGGTAGTCACGAGATGACGACAACCAAGCGCGAGCGCAGCGACTTCCAAACCGACCAGGAGGTGCGGTGGTGCCCCGGGTGTGGCGACTACACGATCCTGGCTTCGGTGCAGAACTTCATGACAGAGCTCGAGATACCCAAGGAGAACATCGTCTTCGTGTCCGGCATCGGCTGCGCCGCTCGGTTCCCCTACTACATGAACACCTACGGGATGCATTCCATCCACGGCCGGGCCACGGCCGTCGCCACCGGGATCGCCACAGCCAACCCAGATCTCTCCGTGTGGGTGGTCACCGGCGATGGCGACGCCTTGTCCATCGGAGGCAACCATCTCATCCACATGTTGCGGCGCAACGTCAACGTCAAGGTGCTGTTGTTCAACAACCAGATCTACGGACTCACCAAAGGCCAATACTCCCCAACGAGTGAGGTCGGAAAGCTCACCAAGACGAGCCCCCTCGGATCCATCGACTACCCCTTCAACCCGGTAAGCCTCGCCCTCGGGGCAGAGGCGACCTTCGTCGCCCGCACCATCGACATGGACCGAGACCACACCACCGAGATGCTGCGCCAGGCGTATCAACACGACGGTTCCGCCTTCATCGAGATCTACCAGAACTGCAACGTCTTCAACGACAAGGCCTTCATCGCGCTGACCGGGCGCGAGGAACGCGACACCAACCGGATCAACCTCGAGCACGGCCAGCCGGTCACCTTCGGCAAGGACAACGAGATGGGTGTCGTCATCACCGACGGCACCGCCAGGATCGTCGATGTGGCCGATGTCGGCGCAGATGCCATCTGGGTGCACGACGCCGAGAGCGAACACCCCTCGGCAGCGTTCGCCCTGAGCCGGCTGTCACACGGTCCGTTCGGCCCGACGCCGATCGGGGTCTTCAGGCGGGCGCCACGCACTACCTACGATCACCAAATGGCCCAGCAGCTTGAGCAAGCTCACGAAGCCAAGGGGCCAGGCGACCTGGCGGCACTGATCACATCCGCAGGGACCTGGACAGTCGAGTAGCCGCCGGTAACATGGCGGCGGGCCCTGGGCGGAGGCGGCGAGAGATCGCGAGATGACGATGCCCATAACACGTGCCCTTGTCACCCTGAGTCTTGT
>JAZFSG010000117.1:0-21346 GCA_036446035.1 Acidimicrobiia bacterium
AACAGGTCGACAAGATGATCGACGTCACGCTCGACTGCGTTGACTTCGCCGCTGCATTCGTCGACGCTGCTGCCGGCGATATCAGTCAGGAGTCGGCGCAGTGTCTCGGCGACGGGCTCGAGGAAGAGGGCTTGCTTCGTCCGCTGGTCAAGGCCGGATTTGAGGACGAGGAGTTCGACATCACCGACGACCCCGAGTCCGGTGCCAAGTTCTTCGAGCTGATCGTCGACTGCCTGTCGGCGGAGGAGCTGGTCAGCCTCTCCGACAGCTAGAGCTACTCAGCCCGCACCAGCTAGGGTCCGCGTCATGCACGATGACCTCACCTCAGCGATCGATGACCTGTTCCCGGCGGTTCGAGCCGACTACGAACGGCTGGTACGCATCCCGTCTGTGAGCGCCCCCGAGTACGACCCGAGCGGGGTCCGGGCTTCGGCCGAGCTCACGATGGAGCTGCTCGAAGACGCCGGCGTTGACGGCGTGCGAACGCTCCACGTCGAGGGCTGTGACCACCCGGCGGTCTACGGCGAGATCTCGGCACCAGCCGGCGCTCCGACCGTGACGCTGTACGCCCACCACGACGTCCAGCCAACCGGACCGCTCGAACAGTGGGAGACCGATCCGTTCGAGCCAACGGAACGCGACGGTCGCATCTACGGCAGAGGCACCTCGGACGACAAGTCGGGGATCGCCATTCATCTGGCGGCGATACGCGCTTTCGGCGGCAAGCCGCCGGTGGGCATCAAGCTGTTCATCGAAGGCGAGGAGGAGAGCGGGTCAGAGCATCTCGACGACTTCATGACCGTCCATGGTCCGCTGCTCGCCTGTGACGCCATCGTCATCGCCGACTCGGGCAATTGGCGAACCGGTCAACCTGGCCTCGCCACCTCCCTGCGTGGGCTCGTCGACCTGATCGTCGAAGTGAGCACGTTGCGATTCGCGGTCCACAGCGGCGAATTCGGCGGGGCACTCCCCGATGCCCTCACCTGCATGGCCAGGATGTTGGCGTCGCTCCATCATGCGAACGGCGAAGTCGCCGTCGAAGGCTTGGTTTCGGGAGAGGCAGATCCACTCGACCTATCCGAAGAAGAGCTGCGCGCCCAGTCGGGCGCACTCGACGGCGTCGAGCTGATCGGCGAAGGAACTTTGACCTCGAGGATGTGGACAAAGCCATCCATCTCCGTTCTGGCGATAGACGCCCCGCCAGTCGCCGAAGCGATCAACCAACTGGTGGCATCAGCTCGGGCCAAGATCAGCCTGCGTTTGGCCCCTGGGGATGATCCGGAGCGAGCCGTGGCGGCACTCATCTCCCATCTCGAAGCCAACGTTCCATGGGGAGCTCATTTGAAGATCCATCCCGGAAGCCTGGGCCAGCCCTACGCCCTGGAAACCAGCGGTCCCTTCTTCGATGCCTTCCGGGCCGGCTTCCAAGGAGCATGGGGCAAGGATCCGGTGAACATGGGAGTAGGTGGTTCGATCCCATTCGTCGCTGCATTCGAGGCGGTGCACCCCAACGCCACCGCACTGCTCACCGGCGCCGCCGACGACCGGAGCCGCGCCCACGGTCCCAACGAGAGCGTCGACATAGCCGACCTCCGCAACTCCATGCTGGCGGAAGCCATCGCCCTGCGGCTGATGGCCGGCTAGGAGTTGCTCATCGGGCTGCTCGCAATTGCCGCAGCGTCAGCGCTGTACGCGCTCTACCTAGAGGTGAAGCGCGGACGATCCTTCTTGAAGCTGGTTGCGTGGCTGAAGGCCGAGCGACCTTCCGAGTGGGAATCGGCCCAGGGCATCGGTCGCCGACCCAACATCGAGGACGCCGTCGCCAAATTGCGCCGTGGCCGGCTCTCCGCCGACGACGAGTTCTTGTCGCGACACGATGCCACCACCAGGGGAGGCCGCAGCAAGTTGATCGCGCTCACCGTCGCCGGATCCGCGATCGTTCTTCTGCTGGCCGGCATCACCGTCTTCGACTGGAGCTTCTAGCGGCCCGCGGAGCGTGAGTCGGTCGGAGGCGTGTAGTCGGGATGCAGCTTGACCGCTTCGTCGACCTCTTCCGGCGTCAGCAATGGCGTCGTCGCCAGACTGGAGACGGCTCCTCCGGCGGCAAAGGCCGTAGCCAACGCGGCCATAGCGGTGTTGCTCGGCATATCCAGGAACGCCACAACGTCGGAGTGACCGAAGGAGAAGTAGTAACCCTCGAGCGTCCCCCCCATGCTCTCCACCGCCTTCTTGACGGCCAGGTGGCGCCGCGATCCACCCTCGTCGATGACTCCCGCCACCCCGGCCGCCGACAGACTCCCTTGAATCATGTACTTGGGCATTGGTGCCCTCCTCTCATTGGCCGCCAAATTTAGACGAAGCGCTCGCTCGAGGCTGAAACAACGACGCCGTTACCGTTTGGTAGTGAAGCTGACCTTGATCGCCGCAGCCCTCGTTGTGGCCGCCGCCTGTTCCGATAGCGCCACCCCCGCCACCGAGCCTTCGGCAAACGAGGCGACCCTAACGACAGTGCCCACCACCATCTCACCGCCGGCGACTACGCCGCCGCCGACCACGGTTGCGACAACCACCACGACCACGACCCTCCCCAATCCCTACGCCCGGCCAGACTGGATGGGGACACGCCTGCTGCCGCTGCGCGACGACGGCTTCGGCGAGATCCCGGCTACGCCCCCCGAGTTCGACCCGCGGGCTCTGGAGACGCTGGACCTTTTGTCACCACCTCCTGGCGATGAGTTCGTATCGACGCTCAGACCCGTCCCTGACGAAGTGCTGGCGCGTAGCTCGTGGATTGAGGAATGCCCCGTTGGCCCCGAGGACCTGAGCTACATCACCGTGAGCCACTGGGGCTTCGACGAGCGCTACCACACCGGCGAGATGATCACCAATGCCGAGGTAGCTACTGAAGTCGTCGAGGTCTTCCGCCAGCTTCACAAAGCCAAGTTCCCAATCGAACAGATGCGGGTAATTCGCAAAGAAGAGATCGACGCTCATCCAACAGGCGATTGGAACGACACCACCTCGTTCGTGTGTCGACCAGCCGTTGGGTCGGGCAACTGGTCCCAACACGCCTTCGGGCTCGCCATCGACCTCAACCCGTTCCACAACCCTTACCTCAAGGGCGACCTGGTCATCCCTGAGTTGGCCTCTATCTACCTCGACCGCGATGATCTACGCGCGGGCATGGTGGAAGCAGGCGACACCGCCTACCAGGCCTTTACCGATATGGGCTGGGGATGGGGCGGCCAATGGAACAGCCTCAAGGACTGGATGCACTTCAGTCGCAGCGGTCACTAGCGACTGAGGTGCTCGACCACCACCTTCAGTTTGCCGTCGTGGCGAACCAGGACGGCGGTGCCTCACGATCGCGAACGGTCCAGCCGGCCCATCGCCGGTGAAGGTGAAGGTGGCAGTCGCCGAACTGTCCACGATGCTCATGACCTCGATGTCGCTCAGTGCGTAGACCTCGTTATCGACCTCGTGCGCCCAAGTCGCCTCGAAGACGCCCCTTGTGGCATCGTGGCCGCGGAAGTCCCCGTCGTTGAACCAAGAGCGTCCGGATGGATCATGTCTGCTACATCCGCGAAGCTTTTGGTCGCTTGTCCCGCCTCGAAGCGCCGCAGGAATTCAACAACGCTCGCCTCGGTGGTCTCTGTCATTGACCGAGAATCTAGGGGCCACCGACCCCAGTGAGGGAGCCGCGACCCAAGGACTCCGAGAGCCAACCCGGCAAGCAAGCCAACCGCCAGCCCCGGCCACGATGGCTGCTGGCCCGACTCGGCAGGCAGTGTCAATAGGGAGGCCTCGACGGCTGCCAACCGCTGCTCGACCCCGTCGTCCGAAGGGGCTTCGGCCACGGCCGCCTTGATCGTCTCGATGGCTGCTGAGGGCGGCGTCACGGCGTCGCCAACCACGACGGTTCCCATCATTCCGGGATGGAAAATGCACACATACGGAAAGACGCCTGATTCGTCGAACGTCACTGAGCCCGACATGCCGCCACGCAGGGTCTCTGTTCCGAACCCGCTCGAATAGACGTTGTGGTCGACAGAGTCGAGGTTCTCCCAGGTCACCGTCTCGCCAGGCGCGATACGTACCACGGTCGGAGAGAAGCAGAAATAGCTCATCTCAACGGCGGTCCCATTGGCATCGGTCTGGGGAGAGTGACAGCCGCCACCGCCAGCTGCGACAGGGGCGGCCGTAAGGACAAGAACACCAACAACGAGCAAGGATCGACGCAACATGAAATCCTCCTGTTGCCCCTACTACCCCGCCCAGCTCGGATGGGTTCCGCGCTACCTGAAGGTCTCTGCGATGGCAATCGCCTGGTCGCGCGACAGCGCCGACTCCAAGCGAAGGGTGAGGCCACCCTGTTCCCACAGCAAGGTGTTGCCGGCACTGCGACCGTCCACCGCGGAGCCGTCAGCGTCGGGCAGCACGAGCTGGTGAGGGCCCGGTAACCACAGCCCCAAGACCCCATCCCCGAGTTCGATGAACTCGATATCACCGGCCGATATCTGTTTGAGTATTCCGCTGGAGTCTGCCTCGAACTGGGTGACGATCATGCCAAGTCCCGGCAGCTGCATCTCCGGCAGCCCCCTCTGCGAACCGTAGAGCATCCACGCCCGCCCCCCCTTGTCGACGAACTCGCGATCGGGCTGGCCGAGCCTGTAGTCGCGGCCCGGAACCTCGAGCGCCGGGTACAGGGGCCGAAAGCCGACGGCACCCTCCACCGTCAGCGACACGATCTCCTGGCCAAGCCGCAGCCCTTCCCCGAGGCCGGATTCCACGGCTCCCGGCAGAAGCGGTGGCACCGCTGTCGTCGACGGCGGCGCAGTAGACACCGGCGCGGACGAGCTCGTCGGTGCCGTCACAGGCGCCGCGGTCGGCGGCGGCAGCGTCTCGATGGTTACTCCCCCGATTCCGAGCCAGCTGGCCACTTCTTCGCGGGCGGCGGGAACCAGTCCAACAACCAACACGACAATGGCGGCAGTGACCGCCGCCAACTGAACAACGGGCCGACGCCACCACGGCACCGGTGCCGCCGTGATCCTGGCTAGCACCTCGCCCGAAACGTCCGGCTCGGGGGGATAGTTGATGCTCTCGCGCAACGAATGCAATGCCTCGGCCCAGTTCATCGCTGCTTCCCCAAGTCGTCGCCCAGCATCGCCCGTGCCCTGGCGGCTCGTGACTTCACGGTCCCGACGGCCACGCCCAGAGCGTCCGCGGTCTCGGCTTCGCTGAAGCCCAAGAGATACAGGTAGGACACAGTCAGCCGGTACTTATCAGGCAATCGATCGACGGCCGCGAGCAGCGTCTCGGCCTCGGCCCGCGACAGTGCCTGGCTCTCTGCCGCCGGCGCCGTCACGTCGAGGGGCACGCTTAGCTCGCGCGCTCGCCGCCGCTTGCGGGATCGAACCCGGTTGAGCGCCTCGTTGGTGACGATTCGCATGAGCCACGGCCGAAACGGCGCATCGTCTCGAAATCGATCGAGGGCTTTCCATGCTTTCACGAACCCATCCTGTGTCGCCTCTTCGGCGTCCTGGGCGGAGCGAGTGATCAGGAACGCAGCACGAAAGGCCACCGCCTGGTGGCTGCGAACCAACGCGGCATAGGCCGCGGTGTCGCCGGCCTTGGCCCGGCCGATCAGGTCTTGCTCTGCCATGGACGCATCCTTACTACACCGGCGGCTCGAAGGGGGTTCCGCCAACTCTGAGAGCGCGAAAAAGAACCGAGCTCCGCTTGCCAGGCTCTGGCAGTGCGTTGCTAGATTCAAACAAAGTGGTGAATAACGACGTGACTTCCCCTTTGAGTCCTGCTCCGCACGCTATGCAGCGAGTACCGGAGCCGATTCTCACCACCCCCACCGTCGCTCAGAGGTTCGGAGTCCCCGGACCTTCTTCTATTAGAAGGGCGATGGCCCGATCGCGTCGCCTGGGGGCGATAACGATCTCACGACCGCAGGCCGACCGGCCGGTGGCGCGTCCCGATTTCGAGGAGGACCTATGAAGCGCATGAGGCTGGCCTTCGTGCTCATGACCAGCATCGCGATGCTGGCTGCACTGGCACCGACCGTAGGGGCCACTACACCAACGCCCGACGAGGTGGGACTGTTCGACCCCGCGTCGGGGCAATGGCACCTCAGCGGAGCGGATGAGCCGTTCTACTTCGGTAACCCAGCCGATACCCCCTTCATGGGTGACTGGGACGGCGATGGCGTCGACTCGCCCGGTCTCTACCGGGTGAGCGATGGCTTCGCCTACCTGCGCAACTCGAATACCCAGGGAGCAGCCGATATTTCGTACTTCTTCGGCGATCCTGACGATGTGCCACTAGCGGGCGACTTCGACGGCGACGGGGATGACACCATCTCGCTCTATCGCCCGTCAAACCAGACGTTCTACATCTCCAACAAGCTCGGCCCCAACGGCGGAGCACTTGGCCCGGCCGACTTCAGCTTTGTCTTCGGAGATCCTGGCGATGACCCGATCGTTGGCGATTGGGATGGCGACGGTACCGACACGATCGGAACCCGTCGTGCGTCGACGGGACAGATCTTCCAGCGCAACTCCAATAGCCAAGGTGTCGCCGACACCACGCTGGTCTTCGGCGACCCCGGAGATGCCTTCGTCAGCGGCGACTGGGACGGCAACCCGACCGACACACCCGGGATATTCAGGGACGCCAAGTTCTTCCTGCGCAATTCCAACACGAGCGGTAATGCCGACACATCCTTCTTCTTCGGAGATGACGGTTGGCTGCCGGTGGCGGGCAAGACCCCGAATGTGACGCTGCAGGTCCTCGGATTCAACGACTACCACGGACACCTCAACTCAGACACGCCGGGTACGGTCGCTGGTGAGCCGGCAGGCGGTGGCGAGTATCTCTCGGCGATGTTCAACAAACTGCGCGCCGGCCACGAGAACACCGTGACGGTCGCCGCCGGCGATCTGATCGGTGGCTCGCCTGCGTTCTCCGGTCTCTTCCACGACGAACCGTCGGTTGAATCGCTGAACGCGATGCAGATCGACGCGTCCGGCGTTGGCAACCACGAGTTCGACGAGGGTGTCACCGAACTGCTCCGCATGCAGAACGGAGGCTGCCACCCGGCTGACGGCTGCTACTTCCCTGGAGACCCGTACCCCGGTGCCGACTTCCAATGGCTGGCGGCCAACGTGGTTAGCGAGTCGACCGGCGAAACGCCACTGCCACCCTTCTGGATCAAGGACATCGGCAGTGTCAAAGTCGGTTTCATCGGGATGACGCTGGACGGCACCGCCACCCTGGTGGCTGCGGCCGGCATCCTCGGCTGGGACTTCAAAGACGAAGCTGAGACCGCCAACGCCCTTATCCCGACCCTGAAGGCCCAAGGCGTCGAGGCCATCGTCGTCCTGTTGCACGAGGGCGGGTCACAGAACCCACCCCCGGGTGCCGTCGACGCCTGCGTCGGCATCTCGGGTCCGATCGTGGCGATCAACGACGCTCTCGATTCCGAGATCGACGCCATGATCACCGGCCACACCCATCTGCCGTACAACTGCACACTTTCCGACCCCGACGGCAACCCACGTATCGTGACGAGCGCGTACTCCTTCGGCCGAGTGGTTACAGAGCTGAACCTGGTTCTCGACACGAAGACCGGAGACGTCGTGCGTGAACTCACCTGGGCGAAGAACCACACCGTTGATCACGAATCGCTGACACGCGATCCAGCTGTCACCGCAGTGATCGACAAGTGGGCTCCGTTGGCCGCTGATGCCGACAACATCCACCTGGGGACCATCAGCGCCGACATCAACCGTGGCGGAGACCCGACGGGTTCCGACCGTGGCGTGGAGTCGGCGGCCGGCAACCTCGTGGCCGACGCCCAGGCGTGGGCGACGAGCGCCAATGGCGCCCAGCTTGCCTTCATGAACCCAGGCGGAGTGCGCTCCGACCTGACATTCCTGCAATCGGGCACAGAAGGAGACGGTGTTGTCACCTTCGGCGAAGCGTTCACGTTCCAGCCGTTCGGCAACACTCTCCTCACCTTCCCGATGACGGGTGCTCAGATCGTGTCCGTGCTCGAGGAGCAGTGTCAGCCGGCTACTGAGAGTCGGCCGATCCTGCACCTCGGGGTGTCGGATGGAGTGACCTACGACCTGGCTACGACGATCGACGCCGGCGTCTGCACCTCGGTCTCGGTGACCAATGTGAAGCTGGATGGCGTGGCGCTGGTCCCGACCGATACCTACATCGTGACGGCCAATAGCTTCCTCGCCGACGGCGGAGACAGCTTCTTCACCTTCGGGGACATCGACCCGGCGCTGAGGCTCGACGGAGGGAACGACCTTGAGGCCCTTGGCAACTACCTGGCGGCCTTCAGCCCGGTCGATCCGCCGCCAACGGATCGGGCCAACGAACTGACCTAAGCGAACAGACAGCAGAGCCCCGGGCTCCGGCCCGGGGCTCCTTAATTCAAGAGATACGGAGATTGCAGGGGTTCGGCACCACCGACCTCCTGCTAGATGCTGGGAGGCAGAGATGAGAGCAAGGGCAATCACGAGGCGACCGCTAGCCATAACGGCCGTCCTGGCGATGGTGGCGGCGTTGCTTGTCACCGTTGGGGTCCGCCCGGCAGAGGCCGCCGACGACCACCTATTGCTATCCGAGATAGTGGTGACGCCGACCGCCGGCGAGTTCGTTGAGATCCACAACCCCACCGGATCGGCTATCGGCCTCACGGACTACTACCTGTACGACGCCTTCTTCGACGCCGCCTCGGGGTACTGGAACATCGTGACAGGAGGGTTCGCCGGTGGCGGAGGCTTCGGCGACTTCCATGCTCGGTTCCCGGCGGGATCCTCCATCGCATCCGGCGAGTACCAAACGGTCTCCCTCAATGGTGCCACCAATTACTTCGCAACGTACGGAATGAACCCGACCTACGAGCTATATGAAACCGATCCCGCCGTCACCGACATGCTCGAAGCTGTTACCGGCTCGATCAACGGCCAAGGCGGGCTCTCCAGCGGCGAGGTTGTCCTCCTCTACACCTGGGACGGACTCACCGACCTCGTCACCGACGTCGACTACGCCCTCTGGGGCGACAAGAACGAAGCGATAAGCAAGACCGGTATCTCCGTAGACGGCCCTGATGCCGACACCGACACCTCGACCTACCAGCCCGACACCGCGGGCCCGTCTCAGGACGTCATCGACACCGTCGCCCATCCCGGCGGCTCCTCGTGGCAACGGATCGACCTGACCGAGGGGACCGAAACAGGTGCCGGCGGCAACGGTCAAACCGGAGATGACGAGACCTCCGAGAACTGGTCAACCACGTGGGCAACACTTGAGGCCACGCCAGGCGAAGATGTGCCTGCAGGCGGAATTGTCATCAACGAGATCGACTATGACCAGGACGCAGGGGACACCGCCGAGTTCGTAGAGCTGGTGAACAACTCATCGTCCGCCATCGATATGACGGGCTACGAGTTGCGCCTGATCGACGGCAGTGACGCCTCGACGTACGACACCATCGCGCTGCCGGCCGTAGAGCTGGCGGCTGGTGACTACTTCGTGGTGTGCGCCAACGCCGCCACGGTGCCCAACTGCGACCTCGATGACGCACCGGACACCGACTTCGTCCAGGACGGGGCTCCAGACGCGGTGGCGCTGTTCAGGCTTGCTGCCCTCATCGACACCGTGAGCTACGAAGGTGACACCGCCGGGTTCACCGAGGGCTCGGGAGTTGGCCTCGAAGACGACCTGAGTGTCAACCGAGGCATCTCCCGATTCCCGGATGCCGGCGACACCGACATGAACAACGTCGATATGAGTCCGCGGTGCATCACGCCGGGCCTTCCCAACGATGCCGGCGATACGGATTGCGGTGATCCCATCGAGGTCATCACGACCTTCGGCATCTGCGGCGATCCCGCGACACCGATCGATGTCATCCAGGGCTCTGGTCCGACAAGCCCGGTGGCGGGCGGTCCCGGAGTCGGAGCTGTGGTCGAAGGAGTCGTCGTCGGCGACTTCGAGTCGACGACCGACGGTCTCAGCGGCTTCTTCCTGCAGGAGGAGGACTCCGAGGCTGACGGTGACCCTGACACCTCGGATGGGATCTTCGTCTTCAACGACGGCTTCGGGGCCGGCGTTGCCATGGGCGACGTGGTCCGGGTCAAGGGCAACGTGGTTGAGTTCTTCGGCTTCACCGAGATCAACAGCGTCAGCGAGCTCGCGGTCTGCGGTAGCGACACGGCGTCCAGTGCCACTGTCACGCTGCCCGTGGCCACTCTCGACGTGTGGGAGTCGGTTGAAGGAATGTCGATCACGATCGACCAGACGCTGTACGCGTCGGGCAACTTCACCCAGGCTCGCTTCGGCGAGGTCGACCTGTCGGTGAACGGTCCGCTCGACAACCCGACCAACGTGGTGGCTCCCGGAGCCGCGGCGATAGCTCTGCAGGAACTGAACGATCGAAGCCGCATCCAGATGGACGACGGCAGCACAGCCTCGACGCCGGCTTCGACGCCATACATCGGAGACGGCGGCACGCTGCGGACTGGAGACACTCTGCCCGGCATCACCGGGGCTTTGGGCTACTCCTTCGGGACCTACGAGCTACATCCGACCGCCACGGTGACCTTCACCAGGGCGAATTTCCGTCCCGGCGTGCCCAACGTCGGAGGGAACCTCGAGGTGGCCGCCTACAACGTGTTGAATTACTTCACGACGATCGATACCGGCGCCTCGATATGCGGCCCCCTTGGCGACCAGGGGTGCCGCGGCGCAGACACGGCAGATGAGTTCACCGACCAACGCGACAAGATCATTGATGCCATCATCGCTCTTGACGCCGAGGTAGTTGGTCTCATGGAGATCGAGAACGCCGCCGACAACACGCCGGAGGCCGACCTCGTAGCAGGGCTCAACGCGGTGGCCGGTGCCGGCACCTACGACTACATCGCGACTCCCGGAGGAGTCGGCGACGACGCCATCCGGGTGGCGATTCTCTACCAGCCGGACGCGGTTACCCCTGTGGGTGACTTCGCGATTCTTGACTCGTCGGTCGACCCCGCTTACAACGACGACAAGAACCGGGCCATGCTGACCCAGACCTTCGAGGAGAACGCGTCCGGAGAGCGCATAACGATTGCGGTGAATCACTTGAAGTCCAAGGGCTCCGACTGCGTCCCGGAGGGAGATCCCGATCTCGGGGATGGCCAAGGCAACTGCAACGTGACACGGAGGAGGGCCGCTGAGGCGATAGTCAGGTTCCTGGACACCGACCCGACAGCCAGTGGCGATAGCGACTTCCTGATCCTCGGCGATCTGAACTCCTATGCCAAGGAGGATCCGATCACCGCCATCACGGGTGCCGGGTATGTCGATCTGATCGACATGTTCCAGGGCTCCGGCTTCGCGAATGGGGCGTATTCGTTCAACTTCTTCAGCCAGTCGGGGTATCTCGACCACGGTCTGTCGAGCCCAACGATGACGCCGCAGGTGACCGGCGCCGACTTCTGGCACATCAACGCCGATGAGCCAAGCGGCCTCGACTACAACAACTTCAACCCGGCGGCTTTGTACCAGCCGGACGAGTTCCGTTCGTCTGACCACGACCCGGTCGTGATCGGCCTAAACCTGACCACGACTCCGCCGATGCTGGCGAAGCCCGCGACGGTGGGCGTCGTGGATCAGGACCAAGGCAGGTGGTACCTGGTGGACCCGATCCTGGCTGATCTGGCCGGGTCCAACGAGGTGCCTTCCGGCGACATGAACGGATCGGGCCGTGCCCAGGTGACGTTCAACACGAACGCTGATCAGGTCTGCTTCAGTCTTGACCTGTTCAACGTTCGCGGGACGGTCGCCGCCGCTCACATCCATGACGGCGATGCGGGCGTTAACGGGCCGGTTGTTGTCAATCTCGACTGGCCGAAGAATGGCGAAGCAGGCTGCGTCAGCGCCGACTCGGCGTTGATCGACAGCATTCTCGCCGACCTGGACGGGTTCTACGTCAACGTGCACTCCGACTTCCACCCGGCAGGGGCCGTCCGTGGCCAGCTCGGTGGCGGTCCGCGGGCGCCGTTCTTCTTCGGGAATCCCAGTGACGAGCCCTTCATGGGCGACTGGGACGGCGACGGCATCGCCACCCCGGGGATGTACCGGCCGAGCGACGGCAAGGTGTACTTGCGGAACTCCAACACACCGGGTCTCGCCGAGATCGAGTACTTCTTCGGCGACCCAGATGACGTACCGCTGGTCGGTGACTGGGACGGGGATGGCGACGACACCGTCAGCCTGTTCCGTCCGTCGAACAGCACGGTGTACATAATCAACAAGCTCGGATCAGGCAACGCCGGCATCGGTGCGGCCGAGATCTCGTTCACCTTCGGGAACTCCACGGATCAGCCGTTCGCCGGCGACTTCGACGGCGATGGGAAGGACTCGGTCGGTGTCAGGAGCGGCGAGGTGTTCTACTGGCGGAACGCTCTCAGCAGCTTCCAGGCGACCAACAGTGGACTCCTGTTCGGGGATCCTGGTGACGAGCCGATGTTCGGAGATTGGGACGGCGATGGCGTCGACACCCCCGGTGTCTTCCGGCCGTCGACTTCAACCATCTTCCTTCGGAACACGAGCACTCCAGGGCCCGCCGACATGGAGATCTTCACAGACGGCTTCGAGTCGGGTGACACATCGGCCTGGAGTACCGGGAGGTAGCCAGAGGAACACGTGGCGAAGAGCGGGCCCTCCCCGGGCCCGCTTCTCGCGTATCGCCCCACTAGGCAAACCTAAGGGCGGGTCGTTAACCGACCCGCCCTTGATCTGAGCGCTCCCTACAGCATCCCTGCGCCGCTGGCCAGGATGACCAGCGCTGATCCGATGGCTGACAGTGTGGCTGACAGCGCAAAGTCGCGGTACCTCCACATTCCCTACTCCCTCCATCCTCGCACTACTTAGCGTAGTCGCAAATGCTGCACTCTGCACATGTTTCCTGCTGTGCCTGGCACGGCGTCCGGGTGTGAACGCGTTCGAGGCCCGGGAAACCCGGGCCTCGGCGCCCCTGGCAGCGGGGTGCCCACTCCACCCCGCGTCCCCTCCCCTAGAGGTATGCCAGCTCTCTGCCGGCTTCGGCGTAGAGAGCCATGCGGCGGGCCATCCCCTCGTGGATGAAGTAGCCGTCGAAACGGAAGTCCTCTGCCACGAACATCGACTTGTCGATCAACGTGATGAACTCGTCACTGTTCGTGATCTCGAATAGAGAAGCCATCTCGCCTGGCACGATCATCATGCCATCGTTGACTTGCGTCAGTACGAGGGGCTCTCCGATCTTCCCCTCCACCGCCAGCTTGCTGAAGAAGGTCGTCACATCCCCCAGAACCTCGAGTGCCTTGGCTTCTCGACCGGCGATCGGCTTGGTCCACTTGAATACGAGTGCGTAATCCATGTCACCTCCTCCCAAGCGCATCAGTCTCCACTGTGAAGAGAACTCGGACCGAGCGCAAGAGCCGAAGGTCATAGATGATCCTTCCCGCCATGCTCACTCTCTGTGTCTCCCTATCCTCGATGCCGTGACGCCACCCCGCCGCCTCACCCGCCGCAGCTTCGTCCGACACCTCGGCAAGGGAACGCTGGCCATCGCCGTATTCGGGCCTGTGGCGTGCTCCGACAGCAGCTCACCGACGACGAAGGCGCCAGTTACCACTCTTGCAGGAACGACACCACCCCCCACGGGCCCGTCGTCCACGGCGACGACTTCTGAGACGACGGAGCCGTCTGCCTCCACCGCCGTTCCCACAACCTGGAAGCACGTAGCCCTCGGCAACGTCTCCGCCTACATCCTCGCCACCAACGAGCGAGCGACCATCGTGGACACCGGCAACCGCGGCAGCGAGGGAGAGATCGAGGCCTCTCTAGCTGGCATAGGTCTCGGTTGGGACTCGGTCGACCATGTCATCGCCACCCACCTCCACGGGGACCACATCGGGAGCTTCGCAGCGGTGATGAACGCCGCTCCCACGGCCATGGGCTATGCCGGCGAGGCCGACCTCGGAGCCGTCAGCTCGCCACGGTCGTTACGTGCAGTAGGCGACGGCGACGAGGTGGCCGGGTTCCACATCATCGAGACCCCGGGTCACACGGCTGGCCATGTCGCTGTCTTCGACCCTGTCGGCGGTGTGCTGGTCGCCGGCGATGCCCTTAACACCTCGAGCGGCAGCGTCCTTGGATCGGATCCCCGCTACACGGCTGACGACTCCGCAGCCGGGGAATCGGTCCAGAAGATGGCACAGCTCGACTTCGGAGTGCTGCTCGTCGGCCACGGCGACCCAGTGCTGAGCGACGCCAACGCCGCCGTCGTCGCCCTGGCCGCCAGCTTGTAGGCAGGCCATCTCCTAGCATCATCCCGCAAGCCGACGAAGCTGGCCAAGGGAGGCGTCCATGACATCGATGTGGCATCCGTTCGCCCAAATGGGCGCCGTGGACGGCAACGAGCTGACCATCGCCAGGGGCGAAGGCGTCTACGTCTGGGACTCCGCGGGCAACCGCTACCTGGACGGCACGGCTGGTCTGTGGTTCGCCAACATAGGACACGGCCGACCCGAGATCGCCGCCGCGGTGCAATCCCAGATGGAGAACATTGCCGCTTATCACACCTTCGGCGAGTACAGCAACGAGCCAGCCAGCCAGCTGGCGAAGCGCATTGCCTCCCTGGCACCCGTGCCCGGAAGCAAGGTGTTCTTCGGTAGCGGCGGCTCCGACGCCATCGACACCGCCGGCAAGCTGGTACGGCAGTATTTCCACCAGATCGGCCAGCCCGAGAGGACCGTGTTCATCTTCCGCAACTGGGGCTACCACGGTATGCACGGTGTTGGCACCTCGGTGGCCGGCCTCTCGCCCAACCGCGAGGGCTACGGCCCGATGATCGACGATGTGATCGGTGTACCCCACGACTCGGCCGACGCTCTCCAGGCAGCGATCGATGAGGTTGGCGCCCACAGAGTTGCCGGCCTCTTCAGTGAGCCGGTGATCGGGGCCGGTGGCGTGCGACCTGTGCCGGAGACCTACCTCAAGGAGGCCCGCCAGATCGTCCGCGACACCGGAGCTTTGTACATCGCAGACGAGGTCATCACCGGATTCGGCAGGAGCGGCGACTGGTTCGCCAGCAATCGCTTCTCGTTGGAGCCGGACATCATGACGTTCGCCAAGGGCGTCACCTCCGGCTACCTGCCCCTCGGCGGCGTCGTTGTCTCGCCACAGGTCGCGGCGCCCTTCTGGGCTGAAGACAGTCCGATGTGGCGCCACGGCTACACCTATTCGGGGCACGCCACCGCGTGTGCGGCCGGACTCGCCAACCTCGACGTCCTCGAGAGTGAGAAGCTTCCGCAGCGGGCCCTGGCCATGGAAACTGTCCTCACCGAGAAGCTACAACCGCTGCTCGAGCTCGATGTCGTCAGCGATATTCGCTCCGGCGTTGGGATGATGGCTGCCGTGCAGTTCGATCCCGAGCTGGTCGCCGCCGACCCCGCCTTCGCCAACCGGGCCACCCACTCCGTTCGGGACCACGGCGTCATCACCAGGGTCATCGCCGGCGGCGGGCTCCAAATATCGCCACCACTCGTGATCACCGAGCCTGAACTCGATGAACTCGTTGCCGGGCACCGTGCCGGCATCCAGGCCGTGATGTGAGGACCACGAAGCCGAGCTTGTCAATCCCAGAATCGGGTAGATTCGAACAACCGACCCACAAGGAGGAACTGAATGCCTAAGTACCTATTGACCTATCACGGCGGCGCCACGCCTGAGGGCATGTCCCAAGAGGACATGGAGGCCGTCATGGGCAAGTGGATGGCGTGGATGGGTGGGCTCGGCGATGCCCTCACCGACCAGGGCAATGCTGTCATGAAGTCCAAGACAGTGACCTCCAGCGGAGTCGAGGACGGCGGCGGCGTCAACCCGGCAAGCGGCTACAGCCTCCTCGAAGCCTCAGACATCGACGCCGCGGTGGCCATGGCCAAGAACTGCCCCATCTTCGAGAGTGGCGGCACTGTCGAAGTTGGAGAAACGATCGAGATGTAGCGACCCCGCTACTCGACCGAGAAGGAGGCCCTGCGGGGCCTCTGCTCTTTGAATTCCTCTAGATGACAAAGATCCTCCTCCGATTGTGTAGCTTCGACGCCGGAGGATGACACATGCCCAAATTCCTACTGGCCTTCCACGGCGGCGGCGACCCGCCCGAGACACAGGAAGCATCGGCCAAGCTCATCGCCGCCTGGGGGTCCTGGCTACAGGGGCTTGGCGACTCGTTGATCGACCCTGGCAATCCCTCAGTCGCGGCCAAGACCGTGACAAGTGACGGCGTTGCCGAAGGTGGAGGCCCCAATCCAGTGTCCGGCTACAGCCTTCTCCGCGCGGCGGATGTGCATGCCGCCATCTCGGCGACGGCCGGATGCCCTATCTTCGACGCCGGCGGCCACATAGAGATCGTTCAACTAGAAGAGATGTAGGGGAAGCCCGTCGCTCGAGCTGGCTCGGCCTAATCCCGTCACAGTGTTCTGGCACAATGAGGCTGTGGCACACCCAGACATCCTCCACGTCGACCTCGATGCCTTCTACGCGTCAGTCGAGCAGCTGCTCAATCCGTCCCTTCGCGGCAAGCCGATCGCCGTCGGAGGAGGCGTCGTGTTGGCGTCGTCGTACGAGGCCAAGCGCTACGGAGTCCAGTCCGGGACGCCCGGCAGGCAGGCCCGGCTGCTGTGCCCTCGCCTCATCATGGTCGAAGGCCATTTCTCGGAATACCAACGGCTCAGCAACGAAGTGTTCGCCATCTGCGAAGACTTCACGCCGGTCGTGGAGCGCATCTCGATCGATGAGGCGTGGCTCGATGTCTCGGGTTCCATCCACCTGTTCGGCTCCCCAGCGGAGATGTCGGCGATGCTTCGCAAGCGGGTCCTCTCCGAAGTCGGCCTTCCGCTATCGATCGGCGCAGCTCGCACCAAGTTCCTGGCAAAGGTCGCCTCCCAGGTAGCCAAACCAGACGGCCTCGTCGTCGTCGAGTCAGAGCACGAGCTCGAGTTCCTCCATCCTCTTCCAGTCGACCTGCTGTGGGGAGTCGGCCCCGTGACCAAAGCCAAGCTCACCGAGCGAGGCATCAGCACCGTCGGTCAGCTCGCAGAGGTGCAACCCCAATCATTGCGTCGTCTCCTCGGCGACGTTGCCGGAGACCATCTCGGCGACCTGGCGTGGAACCGCGACCCGCGACCGGTCAACCGCCACCGCCGTGCTGGCTCGGTCGGTGCCCAGAACGCCCTCCCTCGCCAGGCCCCATCTAAGACGTTGGTCAGCCAGACGTTGCGCGGCCTCTCAGATCGCATCGGGACCCGGCTCCGCAACAAGGACAAGGCGGGGCGCACCGTTGCGGTGCGCATCCGCGTTCCCGAACAGGGCTCGATCTCGAGACGCCGCACCCTGGGGTCGGCCATCGCCTCCAGCGACACCATCTTCCGGGTGGCCGAAGAACTGGTGAACAACGCCATCAAGGAGGAGGGCATCTCGGAGATCAGCCTCCTCGGGATCTCGATGTCGGGGTTGCGCGATGGCGTTGCCCTGCAACTAGAGCTCCCGCTTGGCGAAGGCGTCGGCTCGACGACGAGCGTGGCAGCCTGGGAGCTGGACAAAGCCATAGACGCTGCTCGCAAACGTTTCGGCAAGCACGCCGTCGACTCGGGCGCCGCCGCCTTCGGCCACAAGTCGGTGCCGGACGACTTCCGGAAGCTGGCCGAGAAGGAGATCTAGACGCGCCAAGGCCCCGCCGTGGCGGGGCCTTGGCGTCTTAGATTCGACTACCGATTAGGCAACAGCGCCTTCGGGAACCGGGTCCGGTCCGAGCGTTGGCAAGCCCGGAACCTCGTCGGTGGCCTGTGCTTGCGAGGTCCGCATCTTGCGCGGGACGAGCGTGAATGCGATGACGACGGCGCTCAGCAGGATCAGCGCTGATATCTGAAAGCCCGACGTCATGGCGTCCATGAAGGCGCCGTTGGCTGCCTCCATCACTCGAGCACCAACCTCAGTAGGTAGCTGCTGTGCGGTGATGGCGGCCACCCCGATGCTCTCAGCGGCCAGGTCGGCAACGTCAGCTGGAAGCCCGACGAGGGCATCACCAACGTTGGCGCGGTAGAGCCCCGAGACAACGCTGCCGATGGTGGCGATGCCCAAGGCACCACCAAGCTCGCGACTCACATCGTTGACGGCCGAACCGATCCCGGCGTCCTCCTCAGGAACCGCCGCCATCACCGTGTCGGTGAGGGCAGGCATGCCGAGCCCGGCACCGAAGCCGAAGATGGTCAGCGGGATGATGGCGGTAATAGCCGAGGACCCAACCTCGAGGCCGGTCAGCAGCATCACTCCCGTCACCATGGCCGTCGCCATGGCGAGCACCAGGTAGCGAGGACCGATCTTGGCCATCAGCTGTCCAGAGAGCGGCGCACCGACCATCATCGCCAACGAGGTTGGGATGATCAGCAGACCCGCCTCGAGGGCACTACGACCCTGCACAATTTGGAAGTACTGGGTCAGGAAGAAGAAGGTCACCAGCATCCCGAAGAGGATGAGCCCGATGGCCAACACCGCTCCTGTGAAGTCCTTCTGACGGAAGAACCGCAAAGGAAGCATCGGATGATCAGACCTTGTCTCCACCCAGGCGAAGGCCGTCAGCAATCCTCCGGCCAGCCAGAACGATCCCAGGATCAGTGGCGAGGTCCAACCTGCCTCTGAACCCTGGATGATGGCGTAGACCAGAGCCGTCAGGCCCGCTGTGCCGAGGACGGCTCCGGGAATGTCGAGCTTGAGGTTGCGGTCATCCTTCGATTCGGGAACGATCGCCATGCCGACGAGCGCCAATAGAACGACGGGAATGTGCATCCAGAACACCGAAGCCCAGCCGAAGTCGTCGACCAGGTAGCCACCCAGTGCCGGCCCGAGGCCGATGCCCAGGGCGCCGACTGCGGTCCAGATGCCGATCGCCTTGGCTCTCTCTCCTCGGGGGAAGACGTTGGTGATGATGGACAGGGTTGCCGGCAGCACGAGTGCCGCGCCCAATCCCTGCACCGCCCGGTAGGCGATCAGCTGATTGGCCGTGGTCGCCAGCGCCGCGCCGACGGCGCCGGCCCCGAACACGACCAATCCGCCGATCATCCAGCGCTTGCGCCCGAAGCGATCGCCGAGCGAACCGCCCAGGAGCAGCAAACCGGCGAGCACGAGCACGTAGCTATCGATGATCCATTGCAACGTCGACGTCGATGCCTCGAGGTCGACAGAAATGGCCGGCAATGCCGTGTTGACGACTGTGTTGTCGAGGAAGATGATGAGGGTGCCGACCGACATCACCAGCAAAACGAGCCATTTCTTCATGGCTCCCCCTGTATCTGCTATCGAATCCATGAGTTCTCCTCTTGGACGGGAACTTATTCGCCCGTCGCAACGTTGGTATAGACAGTAGTACAATACTAGACACGAGTTTATTCCAACGTCGAAACAATTCTCCAAGTACTCTTGGGGAGGCGCAGGAACGCCAGGAGACCACAATGAAGACACCACCGGACGACCTCAGGGACAAGCTGCTGTCAGTCTCGAATCAACTGACCGGCACCAACCTCGACGTCAGCATCGACGAAGTAGCCGCCATGGCCGAGGTCCCCCGAGCCACGCTCTACTACTACTTCTCAGGCAAGGAAGATCTCATCTCGTTCTTCCTCTCCGACAAGCTGCAGCGAGCATCGGTGGCCATCCAGAAGGCGATGGCCGGCGAGGGCACAGTTGTTGACCGTCTCGAGAAGACGCTGACGGCGGTGATGCACGCCATGGCGGAGCATCCGGCCATCTGCACCGAGATGCCGGGCGCCGTCAAGGAGGCCGCCACCCACGTCGAGGTCATGAACGAAGCCGAGCGCGTAATGCTCGCTCCATTCCGCGAGCTGCTCATCGAGGGCAAGGCCAGCGGTGAGCTCTTCATACCGGATGTCAACACCACCGCCATCGCCCTGATGGGCGCGGTGAACATGGTGGCCATGTTCCAACTCGTCCAAACGGGCACCATCGACGAGGAAACCACCAACGCCGCCCTCATCCCCCAACTGATCCAGGGCGTGCTCCCGAGGTAACCCTCCCCCTTCAGGGGGAGATGGCCAAGCGAAGCGAGGTCGGAGGGGGTCGACAGCGGGTTGAGGCTCTCCGCTTGCTTGTCAGGAGTCTCGGGCAGGCGGAGGCGGCCGAGCGAACCCCTCCTTCACGGAGAGGTGGCCCGAAGGGCCGGAGGGGTCGACAGCGAGTCTGGGCTCTCCGCTTGCTTGTCAGGAGTCTCGGACCAGCCAAGGGGTATCGCGCGGTCAGGGGGCGCCCCGAGTTGAGCGCCCCCAATCCTTCTCCCTACTCGGTGTATTCCATGATGTTGAAGACCGCACCCTGCGGATCGCTGGCAACGGCGAACTTCCCCATATCCAAGATCTTGGTAGGCACCAGGATCTGGCCACCCAACTCGACCGTCTGCGCCTCCGCCAGGTGACAGTCAGCCACGGTGAAGTAGGGACCCCAGTGGTTGGGAGCTCCCGCCGGAACCATGTCGGGCATCATCATCATTCCGGCAACCATCTCCTCAGCCATCATGAACGTCGTGTAGGTGGTGCCGGAAGCACTCGAAGTCTCAGCCTTCCATCCGAAGAGATCGGCGTAGAAGCCCTCGGCGACATCCGGAGCCCGCGTCAGCAGCTCCACCCAGCTCACCCCACCGATGTCGCGCGAGAAGTACTCGCCCTCGATCTCGGGGCCGGCAAAGAGGCCGAACACGGCACCAGTCGAGTCCGCAACAACGGCCACCTGCGCATCGCCGGGGACATCGAACGGCTTCTCCAGAACTGTGCCGCCAACCTCTTCCACTTTGGCGACCGTGGCCTCGATGTCATCGGCGTAGATGAAGGTCGTCCACATCGCCGGGGTTCCGGCCAGCTCGGGGCCTTGCCCCATCATGCCGCCAACGCGACGGTCACCTGCCATCCCTATGAAGTACTGCCCCATCGGGGTTTCCGACTCCTCGACATCGGTCCAGCCAAAGAGCTCGCGGTAGAAGTGCACCGCAGAGGCAACGTCCGGCGTGGACAGATCCACCCAGGTCACGGCGCCTCGAATACCTGCTTTGATCATCAAATCACCTCCCTATGACTCGCGTCCAACGTATCCACGATGGAGGGTCGTCGGCAAGAGTCGATTGGCCTCTTTGGGCTTCGCCCCTATCGAACCGGCCCTAACGTCGTCTCATGACCGACTGGATCGCCACCACAGCCAACGAGCTCGATGAACTCATCCGCCC
>JAZFSG010000118.1:0-9885 GCA_036446035.1 Acidimicrobiia bacterium
ACCAAGTTCCTCGACCGACCCGGCGGTCGTATCTCGTATGACGACTCGGGTGGCAACGGGCCACTGGTGATCGCCGCCCCTGGAATGGGCGACCTCCGCGGCTCCTATCGCCACGTTGTGCCGCTACTAGTCGACGCCGGGTTCCGTGTGGTCACGATGGACCTGCGCGGCATCGGTGAGGGTTCGGTCGACTGGGACGACTACGCCGACGCCGCCATCGGTTCTGATTACTTGGCCATGGTGGACGAGTTGGCCGCCGGCCCCGCAGTCCTGGTTGGCAACTCGCTGTCGTGCTCCTCGGTCGTTATCGCGGCAACGGATGCCCCGGAGCGAGTCAAGGGCGTCGTGGCGATCGGACCGTTCGTGCGCAACGTTCCACAGAAGTGGTGGCAGAAGGCCGGGTTCCGGGCGACGCTGATGCCGCCGTGGGGTCGCGGCGCCTGGGTGTCGTACTACCGCAGGAACATGTATCCCGGACCGAAGCCGTCGGATCACGTCGAGTACGTCGCCGCCCTCTCGAAGAACCTCGCCGAACCCGGCCGTTTCAAGGCCTTCAGGGGACTGGCGTTCAACTCTCACGCCGAATCGGGACAACGCTTGACCAACGTGAAGCAGCCGGTGCTGGTGGTCATGGGAACCGCCGACCCCGACTTCCCCGACCCCACTGCCGAGGCCAACGAGCTCGGCGACATCCTCAACGCCGAAGTCCTGCTGACAGAGGGCTCAGGGCACTACCCGCAGGCGGACAGCCCCGAGAAGGTGGCCCCTGCCGTCATCGAGCTCGTGAAGCGCGCCTTCAGCTAACTTGGCCCAACCTTGGGCACCAACATGACCGATCCTCGACCGGGCCAGACATCGGGATGGCGAGCCACCTGGCGCCGCATCTGGCAGCCACCTGCCCGGGCGCTGGAGCGTCGGAGTGTCGAGCGCCGGGTCCAATTCCTGGAGCTGTTCTTCGACCTGGTCTTCGTGGCGCTTGTGGCGCAGCTGGCTCATCGCCTCGCCGAGCACCCGTCGTGGAGTGGCATCGGATGGTTCGCCCTCATCTTCTTCGCGGTGTGGACTTCGTGGCTCAACGGTTCGATCTATCACGACGCCCACGGCACCGACGACCTGAGCATTCGCATCCTCACCTTCACCCAGATGGGGACGGTGGCAGTGATGGCCGCCTTCGTGGGAGACGTGCCGGGAGAGGGGGCGGGAGGTTTCGCCATGGCATATGGCGTCAACAGCGCCATCCTCGCCACCATGTGGTTCCGCACCGGGTACCACGACCCCGCTCATCGCCAGGCCTCGTATCCATATGCCGCGGCCTATGCGATGGCAGCGCTCGCGTTCGCCGCGAGTTCGTTCATCTCCGAACCAGGCATCTATTGGTTGTGGGGCGTTGGGCTGGCGTTCGAGGTGCTGGCCGTGCTGCCTGTGCTGCGACGACGGGATCGCCAGGTGGAGGGAGCGTTGACCACGCCATCGCTGATCGAGCGCTTCGGCCTCTTCGTCATCATCGTTCTGGGTGAGGTCGTGGTGGGTTCAGTGAACGGCATGGCAGATCAGGAGCCGGTCACGACGCAGGTGCTCACCGTCGGGGTTCTCGGCATCGCCATCGCTGTGGCTTTGTGGTGGGTCTACTTCGACCTCATCTCACACCGACCCGCTCGTGTCGGCCGCGTCCAGTTCGTTTGGGGCTACCTTCATCTGCCCTTGGTGATTGGCATCGGTGCCACGGGCGCCGCGGTCCTCGCCACCATCGAGCACGTCGGGGAACCGCTCATGGACTCCGTGCGCTGGCTCCTGGTCGGATCGGTGTCGCTGGCCCTGTTCTCTGTCGTGGCCATCGCGAGCACCCTTGTCCCTCGACCCGAGAGCCATCAGATCCAGCAGGCCGCGGCGCTCGCCACTTTGTTCAGCGCCTGTGCCATTCCGCTGGTGGGGTTCGTGTCATTCGGCGCCAATGGCACGCTGGTGCTGGTCGGCGCGCTGCTCTTCGCCCCCGTTGCCCTCGCCATCGTTGTGTGGGCCAAGAGCCTCAGAGCCGAGGATGTGGTGTCGCTCGACTCCTAGCCATGGCCCGAAGTGAGTCCATGGCCTCCAGCGATGCAGGGCCAGTTTGGGTAACGATGGCTCGACGAGGAGTGGTGATGACGAGGACAACGCAAGCGCCGCGGACGCTGGTGGACCGCTCGGACCTCGCCCCGTTGCGCCCACACTGCGAGGGATCGTTGGACGAGGTGTATCGGAAAGGAACCGGCTTTCCTCTCGGGCAGGGGCGCACGCTGGTCTACTTCTGCCCGAATTGCATGAAGGTCCTGGGATTCGCACAAGGTCGCGTCATCTGACGCGATTCTCAGCTCAGCTTGCGGCTGACATCGAGCGGACCTTGGCGACAACGGCGCCGATGTTGAGGGTCCACCCAACCCCGAACGGTCGGTCCACGATGACCGCGCCATCGGGGTTCCACATGCTGGTCTTGATCTTGTCGACACTCGGCATCCGGAAGTCATAGGGGACGAAGCCACCGAGAGCACCGTGCCATGTCCGTTCTTCCTTTGGCAGGCGCAGCTCCTTGATCACGGCCGCGATTGTCAAAGCCGCGGCAACGAGCTTGAAGAAATTTCTGCTGCTGGACCGCTTACGTTTGCGTCCTCTCATGAGCCCAAGCTAGCGCCAGGTGCTCAAGTGTCCCGTGCCGTTCGGGGAGGTGGGGCCGGAGGGGGCTTCCTGTTCGCTGCTTGCCGTAGAGTCGCGAGATGCCCACAACCGCCTTCTCGGCCACTGCTGTCGTCACCGAGGACGGTCGACTGGGTGACACCCTGATCATCGATGACGACAAGGTCGTGGCCATCGGCGATGGCCTCGAGGCTCATCACAAGGTCGAGGTCGACGGCGTTATCACTCCCGGTCTTCGCGACGCCCACTTCCACCCCGCCACTTACGCCGCCAGCCTGGTGCAACCGGCGTTGAAGACGGCCACGGACTTCGCCGAGGTCGGGGAGCGGCTGCACGCCGCCACCGCTTCTCTCGACCCGGGCGTTCCGATCGTGGGGCTGCGCCTCGACGACGAGACGCTGGCCGAGGGGCGCCTGCCGACCCGTGCCGACCTCGACGCGCTGGTGAGTGACCGTCCTGTCTTGCTGCATCGCTATTGCGGCCATGTCGCCATCGCCAATACCGCAGCTCTCGACCTGGCGGGCATCGGACCGTTGACGGTCGACCCTGTCGGCGGCTCGTTGGACCGAGACGCCGGCGTCCCCAACGGCATCCTCCGTGAGACCGCGGTGACTCTGGTGGCAGCTGCCTTGGCCCAGCAGCGAGGCTCGTCGATCACACCGGACCAGCTGTCTAGCGCCATGCGAGGTCTGGCGTCTCTGGGCCTCACCTCTATCGGTGCCATTGTCGGCTGTGGCGATAGCACCTGGGCCGACCTCGGCGACGAGACGCAGTTGCTGGCCGACGCTGCTGTCGACATCCCCATCAAGCTCAACGTGTTCATCATCGCTCAGGACATCGAGCAGCTGGAGGCGGGGGCGAAGCGGGTCGAGGGAGGCAATGTTCGGTTCATCGGGCTGAAGGCCTTCGGCGACGGCAGCCTCGGTGGGCACACCGCCGCCATGCACGAGCCGTTCTCAGATGTCGACACCGTGGGAACCCTGCGTCTCGATCACGAGTGGGCGGTGGGCCTGGCGCGCCAGGCGTTGCCGATGTCGGAGCGCATCGCCATCCACGCCATAGGAGATAGAGCCAACGCTGCCGTGCTCGATGTTTTCGACCAGCTCATCGCCGACGGTGCGGATCCCGCCCAGCTGCGAGTGGAGCACGCCTCTGTTCTCGGTCGCTCCGAGATCGCTCGCTTCGCCCACAGTGGAGTCACCGCCTCGGTGCAGCCGGCGTTCATGGCGTCGGAGACCGAGTGGCTGGAGAACCGCGTTGGGCCAGACCGCCTTCCGCTGACCTACCCGCTTCGCACCCTGGCCGATGTCGGCGTCCCGCTGGCGGGCGGCAGCGACTGCCCGGTGGAACCGCCCCACCCGTTGTGGGGAATGGCGGCGGCGCGCGATCGCTGCGGCATCGTGCCCGAGGAGTCGCTCACTTCCCAACAGGCACTCGCCCTGTTTACGTCAGGCGCGGCGGCGGCCATCGCCGAACCCGTTCCGCTGGCCGTTGGTAGTCCCGCCGACTTCATGGTGCTGGACCGCCATCCGCTGAAGGCCACGCCAGACGAGTTGCGAGCGACCAACGTGCTCGCCACCTACGTCGATGGCGCCCTGGTCGACGTGTCCTCGGTCGGTCAAGTGTGGCAGGGCTGACGATGACCCGCCTTCTCCGCAGACTCGGTGCAATGGCGATCGTGGTGGTCGGAGTGGCCCTCTCGGCGGCGCTGGTAGGCAGTGCCGGAGCTGAGCAATGCCCAGACGACTTCACGAAGGCCCAAGTCGATGCCTCCGATTGCATCATCGGTGCCAACATCGGACTCGGTCTGGTGTGGATCTTCGCCGTGCCCGCCGTCATGGCTGGGGCGCTACTGCTCGCGGCGCTCGTCTGGCGCCGAGGACTCGGTGACGAGAAATCCTCCCCCGCCAGCGGGGAAGGATGACAGTCGTCTCCAGGCTTGCCTAGGCCGGATAGCCGACGCCGCCGGCGACCTTGGTTGTCACGTTCCACAGCGCCCGCTGGGCAGCGGGGTTGTCGAGGTGGTCCATCTGCATCTCGTGGAGTGGTCCGGTCATCTTCTTGGGCTTGGAGGCGAAGAACTTGCCGTTCACCTCGGGACCGAAACGCGATGCCTCCAGGTAGCGATCGGCGCCGTCCTTGACCGCGTGCGACATGCCGGGCACGATCTTGAAGAACGGGAGCATGATCCGCTTCATGAAGAACGGAGCATTGCGAACGGCGTTCGTGTCGGGGGTGCTACCAGGCGACACCGCGTTCACCGTCATCCCCTCTGGCAGCTTCTTTGCCAGCTCAGCTGCCCACCATGCGGCGAACATCTTGGCTGTGGCATACGTGTTATTCGCGTTGTAGCTGATCGGGGACGTGGCGTGCATATAGGCCTCGATGGCAGGCTCGGGCTCTCCGCCATAGCTATCGGCAGCGAGCTTGTCGACGTCCACTGGGTTCATCATTGGGACGTCGCCGCGTGCGGCCTCGGAGCCCGCGATCACAATGCGGGCGCTGTCTGCGAGCAGGCTCGCCTCGAGCAACCTCATTGTGAGCAGGTGATGACCGATCAGGGTGGCTGCGATTGTCGACTCGATGCCGTCTGCAGTCGTGGAAGCCTCCTTGGTCGGAGCGATGCCGGCGTTGAGCAGCAGGAAGTCGATCTTCCCGCTGTCCTCGGCAAGCGACTTGGCGGCCGATGCGACGCTCTGGTGATCGTCCAGGTCAAGCGTCAGCGGCTCGAAGACGTTGCTATCGGTGCGTGCCTGCAGTTTCCTGCGGGCCGTCTCGGCTTTGGTGTCTGTTCGTGCCGTGATGATCACTCGGGCGTAGCCCGCGTCGGCGAGTTGAGCGGCAGCCTCGAACCCGAGGCCAGAATTGGCTCCAGTGACGAGTGCGGTGCGGGCGGTGTTGTCGGGCATGGGATTCCCCTGTCTTTGTGGATGTGAGAGAGTCAGCGCCTTCGGAGGCTCGTCTATTTCATCTTTCGCGTTTCCAGAGTTCGTGTAGGTTTGACCGGGTCAACCCAGGGAGGAAGAATGCAAGTCAAGACTTCGATCGAGATCGCTGCTCCACCAGAAGCTGTGTGGGATCTGATGATGCAGCCCGCCCGTTACTCGGAGTTCGCGGAGCCGGCCGACGAGATGGTGGACATTGGCGATGGTGTCGTCAAGAAGGGCTATGTCTACAAAGAGCGGGGTGGCATTCCGCCATTCAAGTCGGAGAGCACCTGGACTGTGACCACATTCGAGCCCAAGACCCGTCAGGTCCATGACGGTGACGACGGCAAAGCGAAGATTCGCCTCGACATGCAGATCGCGCACGCTGGCTCGGGAAGTCGCCTTTCGCAGTCAATCGACCTCAAGCCGGTGTGGTATCTCGCTCCCGTCATGGGCTTGATGTGGCCACTGATGATGCGCAAGCGAGCCCAGGAGGCGATGGACAAGACGGCCGCCAACGTGAAGAGGATCGTCGAAGCCGGCTAGTCCAGCAGGATCGACAGGCAGGTGAGTCCGCCGTCGGCAGCCTGGAACTGCGAGGTGTCGACGGCGATCACGTGGTAGCCGGCGCTCTCGAGTTCGGTGATCGTTCGGGGGGCGGTGACAGTGACCATCACTCGTCCGTCCGCCAGCGGCAGTGCGCTGGCCAGGTGCTCTTCGCCGCGTGCTTTGGGGATCACGTTGTAGGCGTTGAACGCAGACTCGTCCACGTGCCTAGGTGCCATGAGAACTGTCTCGTGATCTAGAGGCAGCACAGCCGACTTGAGGTGGAGGACGCCGGCGAGGTCGACCGGTGTCGCCGTGAGCCCTTGACCGTGAGCGATTGCCTTGAGCTGGCTGATGCCGTCCTCGTTGCTGCGCTCCGAGCGCCCGACGAACACAGCGTCGCCCATCCGCATGACGTCGCCGCCGTCGAGGGTGCCCGGCTCCTCGATGGCCACGACAGAGAGGTGTGACTCCAGTGCCTCGGCCACCGGGAGCACCTCGCCACGCCGTGACGGGGCTCCGGGTCTGGTCAGTACGGCGGTACCACCGAGGACGACGGCGGCGTCCTCCACGAACGGGCAGTCGGGATGGCTCTCGTCGGTCGGCAGCATCTTGACTCTGTAGCCGGCGTCCTCGAGCACAGCCCGATAGGTGTCGTGTTGGCGTCGGGCCTCATCGATGTCGATTGGCGGCCGCTCCCCGCGCACCAGCGCCTCCGTGAAGGAGTCGGGAACGGCACGCATCAGGGCAAGTCGCATGGTCTCATTATCGCATCCGCCCATCCTCACCGATCGAGGCGCGGCTCAGGCCCGTTGTGGCAGGGCAAGCAGGGGCCTGTTGAGCGGTTCAAGGCCGGCAGTGCTGGCGATGATCTGGTTGGCGGCATAGAGGCCGGTGAGGTACGCATCCTCGAGGCCGACGATGTTGTGGTCGCCGATCAGGTACAGGTTGGGTCCTTGCTCGCACTCGATGAGGTCGTTGCCGAGGATATGAAAGGCCGGATTCCAGTGCTTGTGATCTATGACTCGCCACTCGGTCAAGTACCGATCGAAGTCCGGCGGGTGCAGTCGTGAGCACCACAGGATCGAGCCGTTGGCCTGCCGGGCGATCGCCAGGACCGAGTCGTCGCCCGCAACGAGGTGAATGTCGGCCCCGTTGTAGGCGTCACGCAACACTCCGTCGATCTGGTACATGTGGGCGGACACTGGGCGCTTGCCTCCGGCAAAGCCGAGGAGCTGCCGTGCTCGGTCGGTCGGAGTTGCGATCACGACCCGTTTGGCCATCATGGAGCCCGCGCTCGTGTCCACCACGTAGCTGCTTTCAGCCAGGCCCACTCCGATCACGGTCTCCTCGACGATGCTGTCGGCGAAACCGTCGATCAACAGATCGGTTTTGAGAGTGAACTCGTACGTCGGCACGAGGAGGGGGAGTGCGCCGAGCAGCAGCGGGAAGGCCGTCATGGCGTGCAGAGGAGCAAACGCCGTACCGAGCAGCCACGGCATCAGGTACCACCGAGCGAGGTGGCTCAACCGGTGTTCATCGATGAACACCTGAGCTGGCTGGTGGTAGAGGCGCAGCAGCAAAGGATCAGAGCGAATCGCAGCGGGCTGGCCCATGGTCACGCAACGCTGTTGGAAGTCGCCGTAGTGCCTCTCGAACTCGATGAGTAATCGCAAGAAGCGACCGGCTTGGGGCAGGTGAAGGAGGAGCCGTCTGTCCCAGAGGCCATAGGAACTGTCCTCGTCGTGTCGTTGAGGCGCCATTCGGTCAATGCGACGACCCAGCCGGACATAGCGATTGACGTTGGTGTAATCGGCCCGCACGTAGTAGGCGCCCAGGTTGATCGCACCATCCCGCGACCGTTGGACCCGCCCGCCGACGTTCTCCGAGATGACGAGGAACGGATGCCCCGCATCGTGGAGGTGGCGAGCACAGGCCAGCCCAGCGATTCCCGCCCCGACGATGATCGTCTCGACGGGCGGGGTCGCCGCCTGATGAGTTGGCTGGAGTCGCTTTGGTCTCGCCACAGTTCACGGCAAGGCTGGTCAGGGGGTCCTGCTGGCGCAAGAGGCTTAGGACCTTGGGACACCGGCATGCGGCCCGGCGAAGGGCTGCGCCCCGTCAGCACGCGTAGATGAGGATGTCCCAGCTGCCCCCGACGAAGGTGGAGTCGAACCCAACGCCGTCCACCACGGTTTGGCCCTCCCAGTCGACGGGGATGGGGTCGGTGATCACAACGCCGCCGCAGCTGTCGCACCCCCAGTTCATGCTGCGGATGGTCTCGATGCGTACCGCCAGGATTCCTGCCTCCGCCGAGTCGTCGGCGGCGGTCGGCCGTGGTGAAAGAGCGGCGAGCACCCTGGCCGCAGCCAGGTCGTCATCGAATCTGGCATTGGAGTCGCTGCCAAGGCCGAGGCACAGCATTGTGAACTCGACGTCCGGCTCGACTCCGGGCGGGAAGTTGAGGTAGCGGCCGCCCCCGTCGAGGGCCGCGATGCGACTCTCGAGATCGGCGTAAACGGCGAGCACCGCCGTCTCCAGATCAACATCGAGTCCCGCAGGGAAAACAGCGGTGATCGGCGCCGTGCTGAGTGCGGCGATGGCGTTCTGGGCAGCGATGCTCAGAGTGCCGGCGTCTGCGTCGAAGCCGGCGTTGAACAGGGTCGCCGCCTCAGAGATCTCGACGTCGAGGCGCTCGGCGGCGGTAAAGAAGGCAGCCAGGTCATCGGCGGCCGATGGACCGGCCAGCGTTGTTGTTGTCGGCAGCGGGGTGGTAGTGGTCGTTGTCGGCGCCGCGGTTGTCGGAGCCGTTGTGGTCACCGTCGGCGCCGGCTGGGTCGTTGCGGGCCCGGCGGTGGTTGCGACGGCCGTCGTCGCTGTCGTGAGCGGAGCCAGCGCAGAGGTGGTCGTCGCCGTGTCCCCGCACGCCGCCATCAGACTCAACGTTGCCAGCAGTGCCGCTATCAGTCGAAACATCGACGCCTCCCTTGGGTTCATCGCCTTGATAGACCCGGAGCGCTGGCCCGTACAGGGGCCAGAGGACCCAAATCGCAGAACCGCAACGACTACCGCCACCCGTTGTTCCCATCCCGCGAAGCGGGAGGGGCAGGGGAGGCCGCCGACCCGTCCGGGTATGAGCCCGCGAGGCGGGACGTGCCACGGAGGGCCAAAGGGGTTGCGACAGACTCAGCGACCCAACAGCATCGCAATGATGTCGAACAAGGTCTTGAAGATGTTGAGGACTTGCCAACCGGAGGGTTGGGGCGAAGTCGGCTCGCCACCGGCTGCTCTCATCTCGGCCGGGTAGAAGTAGGGACCGCACAAGGTGTCCTGGCCGTCGCGGATCACACCGTCGGTGACGAGCAGCGCCAGCTCTTCGCCTTCTTCGTAGTAGGGACCCCACACAGAAGTGGAGTGCTCCAGGGTCAGGCGCGAGGACACGGTCCCCTTGAACACCTCGCTCACCTCGACCGTCAACACCAACTCCTCGCCGCCCAGATCGGTGTCGCCGTTGGAAGTGATTGCAGTGATTGTGCCGATGGCGGCGGCGTCGGCCGCGGCTAACGCCGCCTCCATGTCGAACGGCTCCGGTTGGGCACAGGACAGTGCTGCGGCTGGGCTTGCTCCGATCAGCAGTCCGACTGTCACTATCACGGCTAGCGCCGATTCTCGCTTCATAGACCTACGACGGCGGAGAGAGACGAAAAGGTTCCGTCGACGCGACGCAACCCGCGAAACAAACCCC